>DUBO01000001.1 GCA_012960245.1 Candidatus Binatota bacterium
TCGTCGGCGTCCAGCACGAGGATCCAGTCATGCGCCGCGCGGCCGGTCGCAAAGTTGCGCTGCGCTCCAAAACCCAGCCACTCCTGCTCCACCACGCGCGCGCCATGTTCGACAGCAATATCACGGGTGGCATCACTGCTGCCCGAATCGACCACCAGTTTTTCGTCGGCGAAGGGCACGCTGTCGAGACAGCGGGCAATATTGTGCTGCTCGTTGTGGGTGAGCACGAGCAATGTAAGCGGCAGCGGCTGGGCGTTCGCGTTACTCATCGGGCTCATACCTGCCCCATCGGACGAGGCCCGTCAAAAGCTAACCAGAACGCTCTCTCCTGTAAAACGGAAAGCCGGGGCCGCTGCCGTATCCCCGTTACTGTTGCCGCAGCGCGGCGCCTGTGAGAAATAAAACCCCCGTAGCGTGGACTAGCAGCGTCAGTAAGTAGACGCCGTCCAAGCACCCTGCAACAACAAGGAGCAACACCGTGGCAGAACGTAAGGACAGTCCTGAACAGGCAGAGTTTCGTGAATATTGCCGGGCGTGGTTGGGTGAAAACCGCCCCGCACCGCCCTCGTTCAGGCTACCCCAGGGCGCCATCGAGGTAATGACCGAAGAACAGCGCGTGTACCTGGCCGACTGGCAATACAAGTGCTGGAAGGCCGGCCTGGTGGGCACCGACTACCCCGAGCAGTACGGCGGCGGTGGCCGCGAGAAATGCCAGGCGGTGGCCAACCAGGAAATGTCGCGCGCGCGCGTACCCTACTTGCTCAACGTCATCGGGCTGGGCATGGCGGCCCCGACCATACTCCACCACGGTACCGAGGAGCAGAAGTGCCGCTTCCTGCCCAAGCTGCTGTCTTGCGAAGAAATCTGGTGCCAGGGCTTTTCCGAACCGGGAGCCGGCAGCGACCTCGCCAGCGTGCAGGCCTCGGCCGTGCGCGACGGCGACAACTGGATACTGAACGGCCACAAGGTGTGGACGAGCCTCGCCCACTTTGCCAGCTGGATGATCATCCTGCTGCGCACCAGTAAAGACCATAAGTACAACGGGCTGAGCTATTTCATCACCCCGGTCGCCGATACCGAGGGCGTGACCGTGCGGCCCCTTATCAAGATCACCGGCGAAACCGGTTTCAACGAGGTCCTGTTCGAAGACGTCGTCGTGCCCGACGACCTGAGGCTTGACGAGGTAGGCAAGGGTTGGACGGTGGCCATGACCACCCTGACCCACGAACGTGGAGCCGCCGAAGGAGCGGGAAGCGGCGGTGGCCTGTCGATCGAAGAACGCTTTGAGTCGTTGCTGGCGCTGGCCAGGAGTTGCCCGCGCGGCAGCGGCTGTGCCTGGGACGACCCGGTTATCCGTGACCGCGTGATGGCAATCGCCACCAGGGTGGAAGGCTTACGCCAGACCGTGAGGCGAAGTCGAGTGGAAGCGCTGTGCGACCACCCCATGCGTATACCGCTCGCGGGCAAGGTAACGATAACCGAACTGCTGCAGGACATGTCGGCGCTCGCAATGGAGATCGAGGGCGCGGCTTCGACGCTGTACCTCGACGACCCCAACGCGCCCGACGAAGCCGAGTGGGTGCGCGCCTACATGAACTCCTACGGCATGACGATCGCGGCCGGCACCAGCGAGGTGCAACGCAACATACTGGGCGAGCGCGTACTCGGCATGGCCAAATCCAAGTAACAAGAGAGCGAGAGACACACGATGGCAACTACCCAACCCAGGGACTTCGGCTTCGGCGAAGAAGAACAGATGGTACGAGACTCGGTGGCGCGCTACCTGGCCGACAACGCGGGCATAGAAAGCCTGCGCGCGCTGGTGGCCGGTGACCCCGAAAAAGCATACGGCAGCGGTGAGAACCCGGCCCCGTGGAACGAGCAGACCTGGCAGGGCCTGGTCGAGCTGGGCGTGAGTTCGCTGGCGGTGCCCGAGAGCAACGGTGGTGCCGGCATGAAGATGGTGGCCGTGGCCGCGGTTGCCGAAGAAGCCGGCCGCGTGGCCCTTCCCTCGCCTCTGGTGGCGACGCTGGTCGCCACCTGCGTCGCCCGCGAAGCCGATAGCCCGGGAGCATCTGCACTGCTGGGTGAGATCGCGGGGGGCGCCGCGGTGTCACTCGCGGGCGTGCGCGCCGATGGAGACTGGCAGGTCGACTGCGAAGAGGTGCAAGCGTCGGGCAGCAACGACGCGCCAGTGCTGAGCGGCGAAGCGACTTTCGTGCAGGACGCGCGCAAGGCGGGGTCGTTTCTCGTCGCGGCGAAAGCCGAGGCCGGCGTGGGCTTGTACCGCGTGGCCGCCGACGCCCCGGGACTGACCATCACGCCCGATCGCATAGTGGACCTCACCCGCGACCAGGCGAGACTCAAGTTCAACGGTGTAGAACTCGACGCCGACTGCGTGGTGGCCCCGCCCGGGCAGGGCAGCGAGGCCTTGATGGCGGCACTGCCCGCGGTGCTGGTTATAGTGGCGGCCGATATGTGCGGCGCCGCTGAGTGGCAAATGCAGACCACCGCCGACTACGCGCGCACGCGCGTGCAGTTTGATCATCCGCTGGGGTTCTTCCAGGCGGTGAAACATCCCACCGTCAACATGATGCTCGACATAGATCGCGCACGCTCTCTGGTGTACGCAGCCGCCTGCGCGGTGGACTGCGAACCGGCCACGGCCGAACGACTCGCGCGCATGGCCAAGGCCGCCGCATCCGACATGGCGGGCTTCTGCTCGGGCCGCTCGGTGCAGTTGCACGGGGGTATAGGGTTTACCTGGGAGTGCGACCTGCACCTCTATTTTAAGCGCCAGTGCCACAACCAGGTGTTGTACGGTGACGCGGGGCGGCAGCGAGACAAGCTGGCCGCACTGCTGGACTGACCAGCCCGCCCCTGTGGGACTGGGCCCCACCCTGCCGGAGCTCGGTCGCACGTTCAGTGGGCGACACGGGCCTCGTTAAATTGGTATACTGTTTGGCATGACCCGCACTACCCAGCTTTCGAGCGCGCTGTTCGCCACCCTGGTCCTGCTGTCGGCGTCGGCCTGCCCGCCGCCGACCTCGGTTTTTGATCCGTCCGCTACGACCACGACCACGGAAACCGCAGCGACCACCAGCACGACCACTGGAGGCGGGTCGTCGATCACGACAACCACCACGACAACCACCACGACCAGCGTTTCCACCACTTCGTCGAGCAGCACGTCAAGTACCTCGAGTACCTCGAGCACCAGCACGACGCTTGCGACCCCCAGCTACAACGTGAGCCTGTCGATAGACAGCAACGTGGGCCTGGTGGGCGCAATGGCGCTCACGCTTAACTTTACCGGCCCGACCGGTTCCTTCGATGTAACCAGTGGCACGACGGCCGACTGCAGCGATGGCCCCGGCAACCTTATGCTCGCAAACCGCACCCTGCCGGGCACCGTCAAGCTGGGTTGGGTCGACGCCAGCGGTTTTACGACCCCGACGGCCCTGGCGTCCTGCAGGCTGAGTTCGACGTCGGCTGTCACCTCGGCGGATTTCAACACTACTGTCACCGAAGCCGTCGACGACCAGATCCCCTTAGCAAACCCCATAGTGCCTCTGCCGGTGGTAACGGTCACCGTCGCGCTGCTACCCTGACCCCGGTACTGCTCCAGGGCTGGTGCGCCAGGCAGGACTCGAACCTGCTACCCTCGGCTTAGAAGGCCGATGCTCTATCCGTATGAGCTACTGGCGCCCACCGCGCGGTAGAAAGGCCGGGTTCTAATCGGCCCGGCCGTTAAGTGGTCGGGGTGAGAGGATTTGAACCTCCGACCCCCTGCTCCCAAAGCAGGTGCGCTACCAGGCTGCGCCACACCCCGTGAATAAAGGATTGTTCAATACCCCCGGCCTGATTACAAGGCAGGGGCGTCGGTTTGGGCCACCTCGAGCAACGCCAGCAGCTCGGTGACCGCGACAGCACGGTGGCTGCGCTCGTTTTTCTGCTGCGGGGTCGCCTCCGCAAAAGTGCAGCCGAGATCCTCCCGAAAAAATACCACGTCGTAGCCAAAGCCGTTTGAACCGCGCGGGCTATCGGTGATCTTACCCCGACAACGGCCGGCGGCCGTCAACTCGCGACCGTCGGGCCAAGACAGCGCCAGCACACAGACAAAGGCCGCCGAGCGGTCGTCAACCCCTACCATGTCGGCCAGGAGGCGAGCGTTATTGGCATCGTCGTCGCATTCGGGACCGGCGTACCTCGCAGAGTAGACACCCGGTGCCCCTTCGAGCGCGTCTACGGCCAATCCCGAGTCATCGGCCAGTGCGGGCAGGCCCGATGCCTCGCACAGGGCGCGGGACTTGAGCAAGGCGTTGTCGAGAAAGGTCGTGCCGGTTTCTTCCACGTCGACCTCGAGGCCCAGTGCTTCGGGCAGTACCAGCTCGAGGCCGCTGCCTTCGAGCAGTGCCTCGAAGTCGGCCAGCTTGCCCTTGTTGCCCGTGGCCAGGACAACGCGCAGCCGATCAGCCATCGTGCTTGCCCGCGGCCAGGCTGGCGCCCCTCTCAACCGCCTCGCGCTGCAACACGAGCAATTCCTGCACGCCCTTCCACGCCAGCGCCGTGAGCTCGTCAAGGTCGTCGCGACCAAAGGTCGCGCCCTCGGCCGTGCCCTGCAGCTCCACAAAATCACCGGTCGAGGTCATCACTACGTTCATGTCGACGTCGGCCCGCGAGTCCTCCTCGTAGGGCAGGTCAAGCCGACACTCGCCGTCAACCACGCCCACGCTGATGGCCGCGACGCCAGCCGCCACCGGGTCGCCATCCACGAGCCCCTGTGAGGAAAGGCCATGGCAGGCCAGCGCAAACGCTACCCAGGCTCCGGTTATCGAAGCTGTACGCGTGCCTCCGTCGGCCTGGATTACGTCACAATCGAGCTTTACGGTGCGCTCGCCCAGTGCCTCCATATCAACCACCGCCCTTATGCTGCGGCCTATCAGGCGCTGTATCTCCATGGTGCGACCACCGACCTTGCCGCGGGCCGCCTCGCGGTCCATGCGCGTATTGGTGGAGGCCGGCAGCATGCCGTACTCGGCCGTCACCCAACCGCGCCCCTTGCCCTCGAGAAAACGCGGCACGCCTTCTTCTACTGACGCCGTGCATATGACGCGCGTGTTACCCATCTCGATGAGTACCGACCCCGCGGGCGACACCAGGTAGCCCGGGGTTATCCTCACAGGCCTCAGCTCATCGTTGATTCTTCCGTCTGCTCTTTTGCTTGCCATCTCACCGGCTTTTTTCACGGGCTGGGGCACGGAGCAAATCGCCGCTGGAGGCCTGTTGCCGAGCGCGAGGCGTTCGTTCAGCGAACACCGTCATAACTTTGGCGACATTCAGGTAGCGGCCAAGCGAACGGGGGTGTTACTTTCGTAACAGTAGTGATGATTCTGACGTTCGAGGGAACGCGATCACCGAAACGACCAGGAATACCACATGAACGAAGACAAGACCGAAATCATAGGTACGCATCCGCTCATGCAGCAGCTGCATCACCTGCTGGGCAAGGTGGGTCGCACCGACGCCACGGTGCTGATAAGCGGCGAAAGCGGCACCGGCAAGGAGCTGGTCGCAGCACGCCTGCACGCGCTCAGCCCGCGCGCCAACAAGCCATTCGTGGCCATCAACTGCGGCACGATCCCCGGCGGATTGCTCGAATCCGAGATGTTCGGCCACCAGAAGGGCTCGTTTACCGGCGCCATAGGGCAAAGGCCAGGCATGTTTCAGCTGGCCCATGAAGGCACGATTTTTCTGGACGAAATCGGCGAAATGGACCCGCTGTTACAGGTCAAGCTGCTGCGAGTGCTGCAGGATCGCGAGATACGGCCGGTCGGCGCCGACATGCCCTTCAAGGTCGATGTCAGGGTCGTAGCGGCAACCAACAAGAACCTGGCCCGCGAGGTCGAGGAAGGCCGCTTCCGCGAGGACCTCTACTACCGCCTGCAGGTCATACCGGTGACCATCGCTCCCTTGCGCGAGCGTCGCTCGGATATACCCATCCTCATTGAGCATTTCCTGCGTATCCACAACGAGGCGCGGCCTTACCCGTTGACAATTTCCGAAGAAGCCATGGTGCTGCTGTGGGAATATGACTGGCCGGGTAACGTGCGCGAGCTAGAAAACACCATCGAGCGCCTTTCGGTACTGGCCGATTCGCCCATGGTGAAGCCCGCCGACCTGCCCGGCAACATATCGGCCTTCCTGCCGCAGAAAAAGATTCCCCGAACGCAGCTCAACGATGACGGGCTCGATCTTAACGCGGCCGTCAACGAGTTCGAAAACAGGCTCATCGACGAGGCCCTGCGCCGCACCAATGGCAACAAGCAGGCCGCCGCGCGTTTGCTCGGGCTCAAGCGCACCACCCTGGTGGCCAAGCTGCGACGCAACCGCGAAGACAACTACGAAGCTCCGACAAGCTACGCGTACTGAGGAAGACGATGAAAGGTGAAAACTATCCCGCTGACGTGAAACAGCCTGCCCCGAACCCCGAAGGCTACCCGGTTATCCTGGTCGTCGACGACGACGCATCGGCCATGGAAGCGGTCGTAAAACTTCTGTCGCGGCGTGGATTCTACATGATTACTGCAGCCGACGGCATGGAGGCTCTCGAGGTTCTCGATACGCGCGACGACGTCGAGGTGGTGGTAATGGACGTAATGATGCCACGAATGACCGGCCTCGAAGCCTGTCACCACCTGCGCGGCAAGCAGCGCACAGCGAGCATCCCCATCATCCTGCTGACCGGCTGCGACGACGTGGCCACGCGCTCGGCCGGTATGAAACTGGGCGTGAGCGAGTTTCTCTGCAAGCCCTTTACACACCACGAGCTGATGGACCGCATAAACGCGCAGCTGCACGCGCGCGAAATCTCTCGTCAACTGGCCAGCGCCGAAGACAGACTGCAAGCGGGCTGAATTCAGCGCAGTGCGGGGTTCAAGCGCTCGTCGTTGTAAGCCTTGTACTGCCGATAGAGCTGGAACCTGCGGCGTCCCTGCCGACAATCACTGAGCAACTGCTGCAGGCAGTCGGCGAGATCGCCGCGCTGCCTTATGAGCACTTCCAACTTGCCGGCACACTCGCGGCCAAGCTCCGGGTCGTCATCGCGGGCCGCGTTAAGGCCCATGTGGTGGATCTTCAACGACAGTATCGACAGGCGGTCTATCATCATGCCGGCGGTCTCGGAGTGCAGGGGTGCCGACGCCTCCAGGGAGTCGGCCAGGTCGGCCAGGAGAAATTCGTCTATCAGCTCCACGCGATCGTTTCGGCGCTGATTCCAGCCATCGATCTGCCGTTTTACTTCGGCGATCACCGAATCGTCAACGTCGCGACGGCGGGCCTCGTCTTCCAGGTTCCACAGTCCAAAGTTGCAGCTGTGCTGGGCCAGCACGAGCGAAAGCAGTTCCTCGCCCGGGGCAAGCTCACCCGGGGCGCCGGCGGGCGCGTACCACTGGCCCAGGGCACGGTCATGCACGGCGACTACGTCAATATCCAACGACATACCGGCCATCTAGCACATCCCCACAGGAAGGGGGAGACGCGCCCCTTCTCGATAGCAGTAATAAATAGATGCACCTTAATGGACAGCTGTGTACCCCGGTTGGCGGCCACCAGGGCCGGGCAGCAGCTTTACCCGCGAAAACATTACCCTGGCAGAGGCGCTAGGGATGGCACAGCGTTTGCTTGATCAGGACATGGTTCACCTTCCCAAACGGCGAACGGCCACCCTGCTGCTGGCGGCCTGCCTGCTGCTGGCCGAGTCGCCCTGGGCTACCAGCCTCCCCAACGCCCGCGGGGCGCTCGAGATCAAAGGCCAGCGGCGCCTTCCCTCGGTGGCCCGGGTTATGGCCAAACGACAAGCCGACGTCTCCCCCGCCCCACGGGCCGGCCTGGCGCCCGGCCGGCATCAAGTTGCAAGGCTCGACCGCTACGAACACCTGCTGCGCTACTACTCTTCGCTGGCCTGGGGTGATTCTGACCGCCGCATTTCCAGCAATTATCTCAGGGCCCTGGTTCTTACCGAGTCTGGTGGCCGCGCCGACGCAGTGTCGCCGGTGGGAGCCCGCGGGCTTACCCAGCTCATGCCGGCCACGGCGAGAGCCGCCGCGCGCCGACTTGCGGCCGACGGGCGCGATTACCTGTACGTGGACAAAGCTCAACTGCGCGGATTCGACGAATCGGATCTGTTTGCCCCCGCCATAAACCTGCTGTTGGCCAGCTACATCAACGCCATGCACGTGAACCGCTTCGAACAGCGTTACGACCTCCTGGCAGCGGCATGGAACGCCGGCCCTGGCGCCGTGCGCCGCTACGGCAACACCACGCCGCCCTATCGCGAAACCCGACAGCACGTCAGCCGGGTGCTGGGTTACATGCGCTGGTATGAGAGCAACGCCTGGGGCTGAGGCGCCTCAGACACTGGCCGATGAAGCTGCCAGCAAGGAACGGGTGGCAGCGACTACCTGCTCGACCGTTACTTCCGTTGTAACTTGAGGGGATTGGCGACTGGGCGCCAGACCGTCCACGTAGTGCTCCTCTCTCCTGAGTATCCTGTGGTCAACCAGCTCCAGCGGTGCGGCCGTGGTCAGCGGTTTGGGACCCGAAAATACCGCCGCTGGTACACCCTGCAGCCAGGCCATGTGCAAGGCCGCCGTATCGCTACCCACGTAGGCCCTGAACTGCCCCGTCAAGGCCACCAGCTCAGGCAGCGTGGTTGAGGGCGCCACGCTGCTGCCCGATCCGAGCGCGCCACGCAGCTCCTCTACCAGCTCCACTTCGTCGGGCCCCCACAGCAGCATCGCCCTTATGCCGGCGGCATCGAGCCGCTGCAGGTACTGCCTCCAACGCTCAAGCGGCCAGCG
>DUBO01000002.1:0-3016 GCA_012960245.1 Candidatus Binatota bacterium
ACGGCGACCAACACACAACTGTTGTTAGCGGCCTGCAAGGAGGAGGCGAGCTTGTGCCGGCACCGTTGCTGCCCGCCCTGCTGCTGCCCCTGCTCGTGCTCGTACAACTCACCGCGGGCGTTATAAGCGCGCCATCGGCGGCTTCTGCCTACGACGTGACCTCCAACCTGCTGCTGCTCACCTCTTACGCCGCCTTCTTTGCCTTCGCCTGTGGAAGCACTACAAACACGCGCGTCTTTCACGCCTTCGCCGCCCTGCTGTTGCTGCTGGGCACGGCCGAGGGCCTGTACGGTCTGCTCAACCTGCTCTCGGGCAACGAGCGCCTGCTCATCTACGAGCGCTGGGCCTACCCCCACTCTGCCACCGGCACGCTGGTGAACCGCAATCACTTTGCCTATCTCATCGAGATGTCGCTGCCGCTGGCGCTGGCCAGCGGGCTGCTGTTTGCCCCCGTGCAGCGCGACACCCGGCGCTCGACCGACAGCGAGGCCACCGCGCGCCGCATAATGGCCGTAACCGCTACGACCGTGCTGGGCCTGGCGCTGATCTTCTCGCGATCGAGGATGGGCATTTTCAGCCTGCTTGCGGCCGCTGCCACTATTGGTGCTGCAAGTGCCCTGCTGCGCCCACGCGCCGGTGGCCGCTCGCGCAAGGGCTACGCCCTGCCCGCCCTGCTGGTGCTGGCACTGGGCGGCTTTGCGCTGGTGATAGGCATAGACCCGGTGCTGGAGCGGTTTTTCCGCATACCCCAGGATCTTGAGCACGGCCGCTTGCCGATCTGGCAGGCAGCGCTGGCCATGTGGCGCGAGGCGCCGCTTCTGGGCCACGGCTGGGGCAGCTACGAGTCGCTTTGGCCGGCCTGGGCCGGTCGTCCTACGGGCCTGCACTACAAGCACGCTCACAACGAGTACCTGCAGGTGCTGGCCGAAGGAGGCCTGGCCGGCGCGACCGTGGTGGCCTGGGCGCTGTGGCTGTTCGGGCGGCGAGTGCTCGGCGCGCTATCGCGCCCGCTCACCCACGCGCAGCGTGCGGTGACCGTGGCGCTGGCCACCGGCATCACCTCGGTTGCCTTCCACTCGGCGGCCGATTTCGGCCTGCGTATTCCCGGCGTGGCGCTGGTGTTTGCACTGGTGGTGGCCTTGTTTGTGCGTGTGACCGACGACCCCGAGCTGGTGGACCGCGCATGACTGCCGCGAGCTACGACGGCATGACCGACATCCACTGCCACTTGCTTCCAGGAATCGACGACGGGCCGCGCAACTGGGAGCAGTCTGTTGAGCTCTGCCGCGCCATGGCCGACGACGGCATCACCCGCGCAGTGGCCACCCCGCACCTGATCGACGGCGTCTACAACAACACCCTGTCGCTCGTGACGCCGCTCACCGCCCAGCTCAACGAGCGCCTGGCCAACGCCGGCATCAAGCTCGAAGTACTCGTGGGCGCCGAGGTCGATCTTGCCAGTCGCTACGCCCAGGGTTCGCCCGAGCTGCCCACGCTGGCCGGCGGCAAGGCGGTGCTGCTCGAGATGCCCATGGCCGTGCTGCCCCAGGCCATGGACCAGGTGCTGTTCTCGGTCACCTCGCAGGACCTCATTCCGGTGCTGGCCCACCCCGAGCGCAACGAGCCCCTGCAGGACGATCCGCGCCTTGCGGCCGACTGGCTGCGCGCTGGCGCAGTGCTGCAACTCGACGGCGATTCGCTGCTGGGCGTGTGGGGACGCGGCGCCGAACGCCTGGCCATAAAACTGCTCGAACGCGGACTCGCCCAGGCCATGGCCAGCGATGCCCACTCGGTCAAACGCCGTCCACCGCGGCTGGCCGAGGCCCGACAACGCGCCGCCGAACTCGTGGGCGAACAGGCGGCGACCCTGCTCACCAATAACGGCCCCGAAGAACTGCTCGCGAGCCACGCGCTGGCTGTGCCTGTTTACTCGCCCGGCCAACACGACTCAGACGCCTCCGCCGTTCCTGACAAAGCCAGCGGCTGGCTGGGCAGACTCTTCGGAAGATAGCTCTTCGCCGGGCAACAGCGCGAGCGCAAAATCATCCAGCCATAACTCGCCGCCTATGAAACGGTCCAAGGCCTTGGTGGCCGAACGAAACACGAGCACGCGCGCGCCCTCGCAGTCGCTGGGCACCTCGAAGTCCACGGTCGTCGTCCGCCACTGGGAATCGCCACGGTACTGCTCGCCCTGCACCCACATGCGACAAGCGGCCGAGGGGTCGCCTGGACCGCCACCCGCCAGGCCCTGCACGACTATGCGAGGCCCCGACACCGAGCCAAGGTCTTCGTAACGAACCTGTGCCGTCAAGCTGTAGCGGCGGCCGGGCTCAACGGGCAGGTACTGGCTGGTGGCCGTGTAGTGGGGGTTGTGCTCGCCGTCAAAACGAAGCCTGAGAGCACGCCTGCCCTGAACACAGTCGCCGCAGTGCACCACGCGCGCCGTCACGCCCTCGGCCTTGTCGCGGCCGTCCTGCACCCGCCAGGCAAAGCGCTGCGGTGCTAGCCCTGCCTCGCCCGACCGTCGCGTCCACACGCCGGCCAGGTCTTCAAAGTCGCTGTTTATAAGGCCCGTTTGCCCGGGACGCTCACCGAAGGCCACGCGCCATGCCTCGTGTACAAAGCCGTGCGCGACGAGGTAATCAACGTACCAGGGACGCGCGCGGTCAGAATCCTCGTAGCGCGAGTAGCGCGCCCAGGTGCGTGCCGACAACTGGGGCGTTGCCCGCGAGCGGGCCCAGGAAAAGAAAGACGATAGGTCTATGTCTTCTACGATCTCGTCGAGTACAAAGTCGGCCGGGTACAATGCGGCCAGTTGATCGTAAAAACCCCTGCGGTCCTTGCGATGACCGCCCAGCGCAGCCGAGAACTCGCGAACCGCCTCGTCACGCTGGCCCAGGCGCGCATACAACACCGCGGTGCGCGTGCGTACGGTGGTCGTGGCGCTGCCGTGCGCAACTGCGCGCTCGAGCTCTGCGCGCGGGTCGAGTCCCTGGGCTGCCCGTGCCTCGGCCAG
>DUBO01000002.1:3236-40802 GCA_012960245.1 Candidatus Binatota bacterium
CCACCGCAGACGCCGCCACCAGCAGTAGCGCGGCAAGCGTCAGTGCGAGCAGCGGCGGTCTGTTCTCGCGGCTCACGTGTTCATCGTATGTGTGGGTCCTTTGCGTGATGGAGATTCAAGCGACGGGTCTTCTGCGCGTTGGGCGTAGTCGTCGCCGTAGCCGTAGCCGTAACCGTAGCCGTAACCGTAATCAGAGTAGTGCGCGCGCCTGGCCGACACGCGGTTCAAAACCACGCCCAGCAGCCGCGACTGCATGCGCACCAGGTACTCGCAGGTGTTGCGAGCCAGGCGGGCCGAGGTCTCGCCAGCATGCGCCACAAGCAGGCAGCCGCCGCCGAGCTGGCTGGTTATGACCGGCACATCGGCAAAACCCATGGCGGGCGGCGCGTCGATCAAGACCTGGTCGTAGCGCTCGTCGAGATCGCGCAGCAGATCGTTCATCAGCGGGCTGTTCAAGAGATCAACCGGGTTGGGCGGCACCGGCCCGGCGGTAATAATATCGAAGCCGGGCTGACCGCTGGCGCGGGTTATATCCTCCAGCGTCGCGTTGCCCGTGAGGTAGTTCGTCAGCCCGGGCGACAGCTCCTCGTTGAGTGTCTTGTGCACGCGCGGCCGCCTGAGATCGCAGTCGAGCAGGCACACGCGCCGGCCCATCTGTGCCATGGCAATGCCCAGGTTCATGGCGATGCAGGTCTTCCCCTCGCTGGGCTTGGAGCTGGTGAGGATCAAGCGCGAAGGCAGACCTCCGGGCGCAGCCAGGAACAGCGACGCCCTCAGGGTGCGTATGGCCTCGCTGCCAGCCGAGGTGGGGTTCAAGGCCACCTCGAGGTCGGCCGAGGGCGCGGGCATGCCCTTCTCGACCTTGGGCAGCACAAACTCGGGCACCGTGCCGAGCGTGGGCAGGCGCAGTTGTCGCTCCACGTCGTCGGGAGTCTTGAGGCTGTCGTCCATGTACTCCTGGAAGAAAGCCAGGCCCACGCCTCCGAACACGCCCAGCATCATCGACATGGCCAGGTTGAGCGGAATGCGCGGGCTGTCGGCCTCGATGGGCGTCTCTGCTGCGTCGACGACCGATATGTTGGTGGAGCTGATGGCGCTCATCAACTCTACTTCCTTGCTGCGGCGCAGCAGGCTTTCGTAAATCTCGCGCGTGGTGTCGACCTCGCGCTTCTTGATCTTGAAGTCGATGGCCTTCTCTTCGTAAGCCGCCACAACCAGGCGCTGTCGGCCTACCTCCTCGGCCAGCTTCTGCTCGCTGTCAATGGTGCGCTCAAAGTCACTGCGCACGCCCGCCAGTATGCGGTCTTCCTGCTCAACGATGTCGGCTGACAGGCGCTCAACGCGAGCGTCGGCCTTGCGCACGTCAGGAAACTCGTCGGTGAAGCGTGAGCCCAGCTCGGCGCGGATTGCACGGGCCTCGGACAGCTCTTCGCGCAGGCTCTTCAGAAGCGCGTTGTTCACCAGCAAGGGCAGCGAGCGCCGATCGCGACCCAAGCCCTGGGAGTGCAGGCTCTCGGCCTCTATACGACGCGCCTGGCTGGCGGTGTGACGGGTGATGAGGTCGGTCAGCCGCTCGTGTACGCGGCCGGCTTCCTGCTCCATGGCCAGGATGTCGTTGGCCCGGGCGTAAACCTGCAGCTCGGCCTCTGCCGACGACAGCTCGGCCTGCTGGTACTCACGCTGTTTTTCGATGAACTCGCGGGCCGAGCGCGCGGCTTCCTGCGACTGGTCGATGGTAAAGATGCGGTACTGGTCGGCCAGCTCGGTGGACACGCGCTGCGACAACTCGGCGTCGGGAGACGAAAAGCTCAGCTCAACGAGAAAGCTCTTGCGCCTGGGCTTTACCTCCACCTGCTCGGTGAAGCGCTCGAACATGTCGTGCTCAAACTTTCGTTCGGCCAGCTCGAGGCCGTCGCTTTCGCTACTGCCCAGCCAGCCCTTGACGGTCGCCTTGCTGCGACCCACGAAAGCCGCCGCGGCCAGCTCACCGTTGAGCCAGGGGTCGTCCCTGAGATCGAGCTCGTCGATGCTGCGACGGGCGAGCTCGCGGCTGGCGAGGATGTCGTACTGGGTCTGGAAGAAATCGTTGTAGGCCTGGGCCTGGGCAATGGGATCGGTGACCGACTGCACGTCGCCCATGACGTTGGGGCCGCCGGGCTGGATTTCCAACAGCACGGTGGACTTGTACATAGGCGTGGCCGCGAGGCTGAAGATCAGCGCACCCAGCACGCAGGCCGTGAACACCGCCACCACCGACCAGCGACGCCTGAGCAACACGTGGATGTAATCCCAGAGGTTGATCTCATCGTCGGCGTAGTAGGGCTCGGCGTTATAACCGGGGGGGCCGTACTGCGTGGGCAGGCCGGCGTTGCTGCGCGTGGCCAGCTGTGACCCGGCTTGCGGGTAGGGCTCGCCCTGGGGCGACGGCTGCTGGCCGGGATACGACTGCCCGCGTGGCGGCTGCTGCTCGTTGAGCGGGTGATCAGCGTCGTTGTGGTCGTCTCTCACTGTTCTCTTCCCTGTCGGTCTTCTCGCGCAAGCCTCATCAATAGGCCACGCCCACGCGCACCAGGCCGAGCACGCGGTCAACAACAAACTTGGGTCCCGACACGGGCACCACTATCAAATCGTCTTCCTGCAACAGGAAGTCCTCGGCGCGGCCTTCTCTTATCTGGTCAAACTTCACGGGTATGGGGCGACGCTGGCCGTCGGCCATCTTGCGGTACAGCGTCGTGTCGCTCCCTTTTGCCAGCGCCACGTCGATGCCACCGGCAGTGGCCAGCGCCTGGCTCACGGTGGTGTCCTGCAGCAGCGGATAGGCGCCTGGCTTGTTCACCATGCCCTCCACGTAAAACACGCCCGCCCGCGGCACGTTGATAACATCGCCGGGAAGCAGCTCGGGATTAAGGCGCATGTCGCCGTCGCGCGTGAGGCGGTCGAGGTCGATCAACTCGGTTACAACCTGCCGCGGGCAGGGCAAGAGGGACTCACCGTTGGCCTGCCCTCCGTCTTTCTGCAGAAAAGCCTCGGGGCAGACCTCGATTTCACGGCTCAGACGCACGTTGTGGCCGGCCTCCTCGTTGAGGCCACCGGCCAGGCTGAGCGCGTCGAGCAGGGTCTTACGACCGCGCAACTGCACCACGCCCGGCTTCTCAACGTAGCCCACTATCGAGATCTCGTAGCTGCGGTACTCCCTGACGAACACCGTTATCTGCGGCCGGTGTATGAAGCGCGCGAAGTTCTTGCGCAGGTGTTCTTCGAAGGCCAGCGGCGTGTAGCCACGGGCCACGATCTTGCCCACCCAGGGCAGGGTGACGTAGCCGGTGTTACTCACCCGCGAGGTAATAAGGCGCGGCTCGCCGGTGGTGTCTTCGATGTCGAAAAGAGTGATCTCGAGCAGATCTTCGGGGCCGATGGCGTAGTCGCCCGGCGTCTGCGACTTGCCCGCGAGCAGGCTCAGGCTGGCGTTAAGTTCCTGGTTGGCGGCGGTCTTGCCGTCGTCGCTGTGCAAGAGGGTGTAGTCGGGCGTGGCCGCGCAGCCGCTTGTCATCAGCAACGGGGTCATCATCAGCAACGGGGTCATCAGCAAACCCGCCAGGGCTGACGCGCCAACCATACCTTTGATGCAACTACTCTTCACAGTCCTGCTTCCACTGACCCGCGCACCACTCATCCCGCGCACACTAGCACGCGGACGGCGCATACAACAAAAAAAGCGCCGAGGAGATTCGTCGTCCCGCTCGGCGCTTTAAGTTTTCTACCGGGGCTCGTACGCCCCACCCGCCAGTCAGAATCAGATCAGCTGCCCGGACTGCCGTCGTCGTCGGTCTCGACCACGATGGCAATCGCCCCTGCGACCGCCGCTATTGAAGCCACGGTGCCAATAGCCACGCCGCCTATTGTAGCGCCTGCCCCGCCGCCGGCTGCTCCACCCACAACGGCCGCTGCCGCTGCGTCTTCGGAATCAGAACCAGCCAACTGCATGGGCTTGTCGCCGCCCAGCTGTATCTGCTGTCCCTGGGTCAAGGTGCGATCGACACCGGCCACGCGCACGTTGATCGTGCCCTCTTCTACCGCGAGCACCGCGTTGCCGGCCTTGTTGACCTCAACGTAACCGTCAGCCGCCTTGTCCAGGCCCGCCGAGTCCACGTTGATAGCCGCGTTGGCAGCCTTGAGCTGCAACCCCGACTCGGGCGCAAGATGAAACGCCACTTTGCCCTTGAGAACATCGATCAGCGCACCGGCTCCAGCCGCTCCCGCGGTGATCTCGGTGTTGCCGTACATGCCCACGACTCCCTGGTCGCCAAGATCGGCCAGCAGGTAGCCCTCGTCACCAGTGCGGTACTTGTCGCCAGCCACCAGCGGACGGGTGGCCGATACCTCAGCCCAATCTGCCGCGCCCGTGCTCGACCACACCGGACCGTTAACCTGCACGGTGCCGAACACCGAGCCGGCCGTGACCGACATGGGCGCAAGCGCCACCACCAGTCCCAGCCCCAATGCACAAACCAGGAGCCGCTTTACCACTACATTCGTCACCATTTCAAACCTCATGTCTTTTTCTACTCCACGTATTCTTTCTAATCGCTACGCCAATCCAGACCGTGCCCATCGCCGCAAAACCACGATCATGAGAACCGCTTGTACACCCGCCTAAGCCACCGTGTCAATACTTAACACACAAAGAAGCTAAACGGATTTCACCCTTTACGCAGGCACGCTCGCCCTCAGCCTTCGCTCATTGTAGCCGCAGCGCGGCAAGTTCGCCAGCGCGGCAGAGATTTTGTGCAGGTTCCGGCGAGCGCTTCAACAGGACGGTCTCGGTGCCTGAAGCCCGAAACAGAGGGTGACCGCCAGGACTCTGCCCGCCCCGGCGGGGCTGACGGCCGTTGTCGGGGCAGCCTCTGCCGCCTGGATGACGGCCATCTCGACGCTGCCGCCGAAGGCGGCCATAAACCTGCTGCACAGCGCAACCACCAGCTCCATATGCGGTCCGCTCGCAGCCTCGGCCAAGGCTGGCAGCTCAAGCTGAAAGTACAGCTGCGCGGCCTGTTGGTCCAGCTTCGTGGCCAGCCGCGCCGGGCGGTTGCTTACCTGGGAGCCCGGGCAGGCCAGCTCGCCTATGAGCGCCAGTACGCGGCCCAGCAGCTGCGGGTCCACCGTCACCGGCGTATCAAGCCCCGACAGGGAATCGGCATTGCTGGAATCGGCGTCGGGACGAGGGGGCACGCAGTCAAAACGCCGACCGATGCTCAGCTCAAGGTCGGCAGCGGTGGCCGTTACCGGGTGGGACGCCACCGGGCGAAGCAGCTCCAGGGTGCGGCCGATGATCTCGTGCAGGCTCGCGAGCGACGACTTGATCTCGAGCACGGCGTCATCCTCCGGCGCTGTATCTGCCGAAGTGGCATCCTCGAGAACGGTGTCTTCAAGAACACCGGTCCAGTAGTACATACGATGAATAATGTTGCCCAGGCTGTGGCTGACCTCCGACAGTAGCTGCTCGTCGGGCTCGGCGGCCGCCGGCAGCACCGGGGGCTGCGCGGCCAGCAAGGGGTCTTTGCGGTCTGCTGTGTCGTGGTATGCCGTGTTCTGCGCTTCCATGCCGGGGTCCTCTGCCCTGCAACCAGCACGATTGGTGCCAGCCGAGCCCCGTTGCGCGAGTAGAGCTAAGGCCCGTAAAAGCTGGCCCGGCGGCGCCAAGTGCCCGCCCGCCCGCCCCGGCAACCGTACAAACTACGCCCTAGCGTCAAAGCTTCGACACCCCCCGGCCCCGGCTGCGGCTACCGGCGCGCCCCATAGGCCGACGGCCACGCTTGGACTTGCCCATGAGCGCCGAGTATAAAGACACCCCGTGACAGGGAGCGCAGCCTCAAGAGCGCTTTCCTCGTCACGGTTTTTTTATGTCCGCAGCCAAGTTTCGAGCCGCAGCAGTGATACCGGCGCGCTACGCCTCCGAACGGTTGCCGGCCAAAGCCCTGGCCGAGCTCGACGGCCTGCCCATGGTGGCCCGCGTGTACCAGCGTGCCTGCCAGGCCGCCACCGTGGAACAAGTGATAGTGGCCACTGACGACGAGCGCATAGCCGCGGCCGCTCGCGCGGTCGGGGCCGAGGTGGTGATGACCGACCCGGGACACTGCAGCGGCAGCGACCGCGTGGCCGAGGTGGCCCGTGCGCTCGACCACGACATCATAGTCAACGTGCAGGGCGACCTGCCGCTGCTCGACCCCGCCATGGTGGACTCCCTGGTCGAACGCCTGCGCAGCGACCCAGGCTGCGAGCTGGCCACGATGGCCGTCCCGATTGACGACCCCCGCGAGATGGCCGACCCCTCGGTCGTCAAGCTCGTGTGCAGGGCCGACGGACGGGCGCTGTATTTTTCGCGGGCCCCGATCCCCTTCTCGCGCGACGCGGCGGCTGGCAACACGGCGGCTGGCGGCCAGGCCACGGCGCTGCATCACGTGGGCCTGTACGCATACCGGCGCGAGGCGCTGCTGCGCTTCAGCCAACTCGAACCGACGGCGCTTGAGCGCAGCGAAAAACTCGAACAACTCAGGGCACTCGAACACGGCATGGACATAGCGGTGGTGGTGATGGCCGGTGGTGCGCCACTCGAAGTAGACACCCCCGCGGATCTCAAGAGAGCACGGCAAGCGCTGCAAGGCGGAGAAGCAGGAACAACAGCATGAGTAATAAGAGACCCACCAAGTTCATCTTCGTAACCGGCGGCGTGATATCGGGCCTGGGCAAGGGGCTTGCCTCGGCGTCGATCGGCGCCCTGCTCGAAAGCTCGGGCCTGAAGGTGACCATGCTCAAGATGGACCCCTACATAAACGTGGACCCCGGCACCATGAGCCCGTTTCAACACGGCGAGGTTTTTGTCACCGACGACGGCTACGAGGCCGACCTCGATCTTGGTCACTACGAGCGTTTTATCTCCACGACCATGGGCCGGATCAACAACGTGACCACCGGCTCGGTGTACTACGAGGTCATCACCCGCGAACGCAAGGGCGACTACCTGGGCGCCACCGTGCAGGTCATCCCGCACATCACCGAGGAGATAAAGAAACGCATCCACGCCGCCGCCGAGGGCTACGACGTACTCATAGGCGAAATCGGCGGCACCGTGGGCGACATAGAGAGCCTGCCGTTTCTCGAGGCCATAAGGCAGATGAAGGTCGACGCCGGCGAGGGCAATTCGCTGTACGTGCACCTCACCCTGCTGCCGTGGATCGACACCGTAGGCGAAATGAAAACTAAGCCCACGCAGCACAGCGTCAAGGAACTCACCGGCCTGGGCATTCAGCCCGACGTGCTGCTGCTCAGGTGCGACCGCGAGATAGACGAAAAGATACGCGACAAGGTTGCACTGTTCTGCAACGTGGATCGACGCTCGGTCATCCCCTGCCGCGACGTACCCAACATCTGCCACCTGCCGCTCGCGCTCGAGCACGAAGGGCTGCACTCGCGCATCACCGAAAAGCTCGGCATCTGGACCGGCGCCCCCAACCTCGCGCCCTGGCAGAAGGCTGCCGCCACGCTCGACAACTTCAAGACCAGTATTACCGTGGCCATGGTGGGCAAGTACGCCGGCCTGGCCGACTCCTACAAGTCGCTCAACGAAGCCCTGGTGCACGGCGGCATTGCCAACGACTGCGAAGTGAAGATCATCCACGTCGACTCCGAGCAGATCGAGGCCGACGGACTCACGGCCGAGGTCAAGCAGGCCGACGCCGTGATGGTACCCATGGGCTTCGGGTCGCGCGGTGCCGAGGGCAAGATCAAGGCAGTGCAGTACGCGCGAGAGAACGACGTACCCTTTCTCGGCATCTGCCTCGGCATGCAGATGGCCGTCATCGAGTTTGCGCGCAACGTGGTCGGCCTCGAAGACGCCAACAGCTCGGAGGTCAACCCCGACTCGGCCCACCCGGTAATCGACCTGATGCTCGAACAGCAGGACCTCCAGGACAAGGGCGGCACCATGCGCCTGGGCGCGTGGCCCTGCACGGTGAAGGAAGGCTCGCTCGGGCACCGCGTGTACGGCAAGCGCAAAATCAGCGAGCGCCACCGCCACCGCTACGAATTTAACAACAGCTACCGTGAGCGCCTGGAGAAGGCCGGCATGGTGCTGAGCGGGCTCAGCCCCGACGGCGAGCTGGTCGAAATGGTCGAGATACCGTCTCACCCCTGGTTCCTGGCCGCGCAGTTTCACCCCGAGTTCAAGAGCAAGCCGCTGGCCTGTCACCCGGTGTTCAAGGGTTTCATTCGCGCGGCGCTCGAACGCCAGCGCCGGCAAGGCGAGACCATGGAACTGGCAGGCCTGCGCGTGGTCGAAGGCTCGGGCGGCAAGGAGGGCAGTAGTTGACCGTCGAGCGAGCACCTGGCGCCGCTTTTGAGCTGGCCCGAGGCCTCGAGGTGGACGGGCAGCAGCGCGACGCCGTAGCGGCCGGCAACGGGCGGCTGTTTCTCCTCGCGGGACCCTGCGTTGTGGAGTCGCGCGAGTCGGTGCTGCGCCACGCCGAGCGCCTGGGCGAAATCTGCGACCGCGCCGGCTGGCCGCTGGTATTCAAGGCTTCCTACGACAAGGCCAACCGCAGCTCTTCAAAGTCCTTTCGCGGACCCGGCGCCGAGGAGGGGCTGGCCGCGTTGGACGAGGTGCGCCGTCGCACCGGGCTGCCGGTGATCACCGACGTGCACGAGTGCGCACAGGTGGCCGCTGCGGCCGAGGTGGCCGACGTTCTGCAGATACCCGCGCTGCTCGCGAGGCAGACCGATCTCGTGCAGGAAGCTGCAGCCAGCGGCTGCACGCTGAACATAAAGAAAGGCCAGTTCATGGCGCCCACCGACATGCGCAACGTGCTGGCCAAGGCCCGCGAGGCCGGCGGCGAGCGCGTGCTGCTGACCGAGCGCGGCACGACCTTTGGTTACGGCAACCTCATCAACGATTTTCGCGGGCTGGTGATCATGCGCGAGCTGGGAGCGCCGGTGGTGTTCGACGCCACCCACTCGGTACAGCTACCAGGCGCCGGCGGCGACCGCAGCACGGGCGAGCGACAGTACATTGCCCCGCTCGCTCGCGCGGCTGTGGCCGTGGGAGTGGACGGCGTGTTTCTCGAGGTGCACGAAAACCCCGACCAGGCCTTGAGCGACGGCGCTAACTCGCTGGCCCTGGCCGACCTGCCCGCCGTGCTCGACCAGCTGGCCCGCGTGCACGAGGCCTGCGCACAAGCAGCCGAAGAATCCGCAGCAGAAAAATCAGCCGCGGGAGCAAACAAGTGAGCAGCAAGACCGGCAAAGCCCGCGACAGCGCCACTGACAGCACCACACTCGAGTCGGCGCGGCGCGTGATCGACATCGAGATGGCCGAGCTCGCCGAGGCCCGCGATCGCCTGGGCGCAGGCTTCGAGAAGGCCGTGGAGCTGGTTGCCGACTGTACGGGCAAGGTCATAGTGGCGGGCATGGGCAAGTCGGGGCAGATCGCCCGCAAGCTGGCGGCCACGCTCAGCTCCACCGGCACGCCGGCCATGTTCCTGCACGCCGCCGAAGCAGGGCACGGCGACCAGGGCATCTTCATGCGCAACGACATCTGCATCGCGCTTTCGTACAGCGGCACCACCGACGCCGTGGTCGACATGCTCGAGAACCTCAAGCGCCTGTCTATACCCATGGTGGCGATCACCGGCGGCCTCGACTCACCGCTGGCCGAGGCCGCCGACGCGCTGCTCGACGCCTCGGTTACCAACGAAGCCTGCCCGCTGGGGCTGGCTCCCACGGCGAGCACCACCGTGGCCCTGGCCCTGGGCGACGCGCTGGCCGTGGCCGTGCTCGAGCGCAAGGGTTTTGGCGAGGACGACTTCGCGCTGCTACACCCCGGCGGCGCGCTTGGCCGCCAACTGCTGCGCGTGAGCGACCTCATGCACGGCCCCGACGAGCTCCCCTCGGTGGGGATGAAGGTTTCCATGCACGGCGTCGTGGAGGCCATCACCGGCGGCGGGCTCGGCACCGTGGCGGTGGTTGACGACGACGGACGGCTGGTGGGCGTGGTCACCGACGGCGACATACGGCGCGCGGTGCTGGCCAACGAAAACCCGGCCGATCTCTGCTCCGCCGACGTCATGACGGTGGGGCCGCGCACGGTGAGCGGTCATTCGCTGGCCGCCGAGGCGCTGGCCATAATGGAGCAGCACGCGATCACGTCCCTGTTTATAACTGACGGGCACGACAGCCGCCCGGTGGGTGTCGTGCACCTGCACGACCTGCTGCGCAGTCGCGTGGCCTGAAGCGAACGAGGCATGAAAACCAAGGGCTTGCGTCTGGGCTTGTTAGCGCTGGCGCTGGCTGGAGCGGTAGCCGTGTACATGCGCGCCGACACCGGCGACGTGCTCGAGCTCGACGACGGTCGGCTGATAGCCCACGTGGTGCCCGAGCTCATGCAGCGAATGCGCGACTTTCATCGCGTGGTGACCCGCAATGGCGTCAAGCTGCTCGAGCTGCGCGCCGAGGAAGCCGCTTACTTTCGCGATGACGCGGCTGTGACGATATCGGGCCCCGAGGTCACTTTCTTTGAAGAGGGTCAGCCCTCGGCCTTCGTGTCGGGGTCGAGCGGGCGCGTGTACATGGATGGCAACCAGGTAGAGGCCATCGAGCTGTCGGGTGGCGTGTCGGTGGCGCTGGGACGCTTTCACCTGTCGGCCGACACCCTGGCCTGGGAGCGCGGGCCAGGCCTGCTCACCGTGAGCGGACGGGTGGGAATGGACTCGGCTGACCTCGAGCTCGAAGGTGCCGACCTCGAGTTGGAACTCGACCAGCGCCGCCTGCGCTTTCGCGGCGGGGTCAACGCCACCGTGTACCGCGAGCCGAGGCCCTGGCGCAGCCGACTGCACGCCCCCCCCTCACCGGCCACGGCGGAAGCAACGACAGCGGTCGTGGACGACGACAGCACTGCTCCCCCTGGCAACGTTAAAATTGAGGCGGATAACGACTCCCCGGGCACGACAATCGACCGTGGAGGGCCGCCGATACCCGACGACGCACAAAGCTACAGCGGCGATGTGCTATCCTCGGTCGCTTCAGTAGTAAAAATGCTCGACTTTTCAAAACTACCTGCCGACCTGCACCTCGAAGCGGGCCTGATGTCGTTTGACTACCAGGCCGGCACGCTCGTGTGCAGCCGCGAGGTGGTGGCCCAGCACGGCGATGTGCGCCTGTCGGCCGACCAACTCAAGCTGCAGTTTGCGCCCTCGGATCCCAGCCTCCTGCGTAAGGTCAAGGCCGGCGGCGCCGTGGTCGTCACGCGCGGCCAGGAACGGGCGACGGCCCGCACGGCCATCTGGTCGCGCGCGCGCCGCGAGTTGCTGCTCGAAGGCGATGCCACGCTGGGATCGGGCGACAGCGAAGTCACTGGAGAAAGCCTGGTGATCGATCTCGAGAACGACCGCACGGTGATGGACGGCGGCGAGGGACGCGTCCGGGCTACGATCTCGAGCGACGACATCGACGAGATCGAGATCGCCGACTTCAACGACGGCCCCCTGGATCAGCCATGACACCCGGCGATCAGAAGCTCACCCTGTCGGCCAGGTCGCTCAGCAAGAGCTTCGCCAAGCGCCTCGTCGTGGACCAGCTGTCGCTACACGTAGACGCCGGCGAAGTGGTGGGCCTGCTCGGACCCAATGGCGCCGGCAAAACAACCACCTTTCACATGATCGTGGGTTTCGAACACCCCGACGAGGGCAGGGTGACGATGGGTGACCAGCGCCTCGACGATCTGCCCATGTACGAGCGCTCGCGCCGCGGCGTGGTCTACCTGCCCCAGGAGGCGTCGGTGTTCCGGCGGCTCACGGTCGAGCAGAACCTGCTGGCGGTGCTCGAGGTCATCGGGGCCCCCGAACAGACCCAGGAAGAGACCGTTTCGCTGCTGCTCGACGATCTCGGAATCACCCACATTCGGGGGGCACTGGGCGAGTCCCTGTCCGGGGGGGAGCGCCGCAGGGTCGAAATTGCCCGCGCGCTGGTGATTTCACCCCGCTTTATGCTGCTGGACGAACCTTTTGCCGGTGTCGACCCAATAGCGGTAATCGACATTCAGGGCATCATTTCACAGCTTAAGAGCCGAGGAATTGGTATCCTTATTACTGACCATAACGTGAGAGAGACACTGGGTATCTGCGATCGCGCCTACATCCTCAACCAGGGGAAGGTGCTTGAAGAAGGGGCTCCCGAGGCCATAGCTTCAAGTAAGAGGGCTCGAGAGATCTACCTGGGAGACAAGTTCACGCTCTGAGAAGCAAGTGATTAGATGGCCCTCGAACAACGCATAAACCTGGGACTCAAGCTTTCGCAGACTCTGCGAATGACGCCCCAGCTGCGCCAGGCCATCAAGATCCTGCAGGTGTCGCGCGCCGATCTTGAAGCCATGGTTGACGCCGAGCTGGCCGAGAACCCGGCCCTCGAGCAGGACGAGTTTGAAGCCGAGTTCACCGAGGGCAGCGAGGCCGAGGGTGCCGAGACCGAGACCGCCGACGCGGCCGAGAAAGCCGAGGTAGCCGAAGCCGTCGAAGTGGCCAGGAGCGAGGCCGAGGACGCCGGCAAAGACGAAACGCCCACCTCGGAGATAGAAGAGAACGTTGACTGGGACGAGTACGTGGAGCGTCACAGCAACGACATGCACGGCGCGGTGGGTAGCGGCTCGGACCGCGACGACGATCGCCCCAGCATCTTTGAGACCACGAGCAACCCCGAGGCGGACCTCAGGCAGGCACTGATCGACCAGCTGGGCCTGGCAATGATGAGCGAAGACGAGCGCCGCGTGGGCACGATCATCATCCTCAACCTCAACGAGGACGGCTACCTGGACTGCAGCGAAGAAGAGATCGCCTCGATGGCCGAGTGCAGCCTGGAGCAGGTCACCGAGGTGCGCAGCATCATCCGACAGGAGTTTGAGCCACCCGGAGCAGCCTCGCTCGACCTGCGCGACTGCCTCATGGCGCAGGTCAAGCTCATCGGCTACGAGGACGACGACTACGTGGTCATGATCATCGACGCCCACTTGAGCGACCTCGAGTCACGCCGCTACGACCAGGTGGCGCGCAAGCTGGCCTGCTCCGTGGACGAGGTGATCGCCGCGCACGACATCATAAGCGATCTCGAGCCGAAGCCCGGTCGCAACTACGGCGAACGCGAGGCCCGTTACATCTCGCCCGACGCCTACATTTACCGAGTCGGCAACGAGTTCAAGATCACGCTCAACGAGGAGGGCCTGCCAGCGCTCAAGGTAAACCCCGAGTACCGGCAGATCGTTAACGACAAGAGTAAGGAAAACAAGGAAAAGAACAGCGAGGCGCGAGGCTACCTCCAGGACAAGGTTCGCTCGGCCCAGTGGATGATTCGCTCGATCGAGCAGCGCCAACGCACGCTGCGAAAAGTGACCGAGAGCATCGTGAAATTTCAGAGTGATTTTCTCCTCAATGGAGTGGATAAGCTCAAGCCCATGGTGCTCAAGGACGTGGCCAACGACATAGACATGCACGAGTCGACCATCAGCCGCACCACCTCGAACAAGTACGTCCACACCCCGCAGGGGCTCTTCGAGCTCAAGTATTTCTTTACCTCGAGCCTCAAGAGCAGCGGTGGCGGCGAAGTATCGTCGGAAAGCGTCAAGAAGCGCATACGCACCATTATCCAAGCCGAGGACAGCGCAAAGCCTTTCAGCGACCAGTACATAGCCGACAAGCTCAAGGAGAGCGACATCAGGATCGCCCGCCGCACGGTGGCCAAATACCGGGAGGTGCTGGGTATACTTCCCTCGTCAAAGCGAAAGAGTTACGTTGCTGCTGGTTGAGGCCACCCTTTGAAACCAGGAGGGACAACGTGCAGGTAACAGTTACTTTTCGCCACGTAGAACCCAGCGAACCCCTGCGGGTATACGCTTCTGACAAGATCACGCGTCTAGCCAACAAGTACCTCAAGCGGGCCGTTGACGCGCACGTTATCCTCACGGTTAACAAGCGCCAGCACCAGGCCGAGATCAATATCCAGGCGCCCAATTTCGTAGTGTCGGCCCACGAGAGCACCGGGGACCTTTACTCTGCCATCGATCTCGCCATCGACAAGGTGCAGTCCCAGGCGCAACGCCACAAGAACAAAATCGCCCAGCACCCCAACCCGGACAAGCGCAGATGAAAACTCGTGATATTCTCGACCCCCGCCGCGTCACGCTCGACCTGAAGGGCAAAGACAAGCGTGAAATACTAGAGCAGCTCGCAGGCATGGTGGGAGAGACCCACTCCGCCATTGACCCCGAGCGCGTGGCCGAGGTGCTCGTTGAACGCGAGCGGGCAAGCAGCACCGCCATCGCCGACGGCATCGCCATTCCTCACGGCAAGGTCGCCATGTCGGAAGAAGTCGTCGCCTGCCTCGGGCTGTCGGGTGACGGCCTGGACTTCGACTCGGTCGACAACCACCCCACGCATATCTTCTTCGTGCTGATCTCTCCCGAAGCCCACCCTTCACTGCACCTTCGCTGGCTGGCCCACCTGGCCCACCTGCTCACAGAGGAACAGTTCCGCCGCGAGCTGCTCGCCTGCACCGGCGTCGACGAAGTAATGACGACTATCTCTGAAGCCGAAGCCCGCAGCAGGGAGGCTGAGTCGGCTATCTCCCCGTGAGCGCTCCCCACGGCCACAACGACTCTGTGGACATCGTGGTGGTCACTGGTATGTCCGGGTCGGGCAAGTCCACCGCCCTCGCCGCGCTCGAAGACGACGGCTACTACTGCATAGACAACCTGCCGAGCGCGCTCGTGGTTCGCTTCGTGGAGCTGTGCAACAACACCGACGAGGGCATGACCCGGGTGGCGCTGGGGCTGGACTGCCGCGACGAGTCGTACACCGACGCCTGGCCCCAAATACGCAGCACGCTCGAAGACGCGGGCCACCGGGTGACTGTTATTTTCGTGACCGCCAGCGACGACATGTTGCTGCGGCGCTTTTCGGAAACCCGGCGACCGCACCCCGGCGACCATGGCCTGGGCCTGGAGCAAGCGCTTGCCCAGGAGCGCGAGGCGCTGTCGATACTGAGCGACTCCTCCGACATCAACCTCGACACCAGCGACACCAACGTGCACGAACTCAAGGCCAACATCGCGCACGCGCTGGGGTCGCGCGCACACGCCAGGGGCCCAGCGCTAACGGTAAAGAGTTTTGGCTTCCGTCACGGCCCGGCCACCGACGCCGACCTCGTGTTCGACGTGCGCTTCATCCCCAACCCCTACTTCGTCGACGAGCTCAAGCGGCTGAGCGGACTCGACGAGGCCGTGTCGGCCTTCGTTCTCGAGCGCGCCGACTGCTCCAACTTCCTGGTGCAGCTGGTGTCCATGCTCAGCTTCCTGTTGCCGCGCTACGCCGAGGAGGGCAAAGCCTACATCACCATTGCCATAGGCTGCACCGGGGGACGCCACCGCTCGGTGGCCATAGCAGAAGAACTCGTGCGCAGGCTCAGCGAAGAAGGCTATCCCGGGCGCGTACGCCACCGCGACATCGAACGAAATTACCAGTAACGGGCCATAGAGATACCGATGGATCAAGAGAAACAAGCGCGCGGCGAGTTCCGCGTAAACAACAGGTTGGGCCTGCACATGCGCTCGGCCGCCATAGTGGTGCGCACCGGCCAGGGCTTTGAAGCCAGCATCACGATATCCAACGGCCAGTCCTGCGCCGACGCGGCGAGCGTGCTCGACCTGCTCACGCTGGCGGCCGGCCAGGGAACGGTGCTGGTCATCGAGGCCACCGGCAGCGACGCCGAGCAGGCTGTTGCCACCCTCGGCGAGCTCGTGCGTCGCGGCTTTGCCGAGTAGACCCCGCGCCTCGATACCCCCCCCACCTGCACCACCCTGCTGCGCACCCGGCTTGACCCGCCGGGCGCAACCCTGTAATTTCCATCGTCTTTGCAGCTCCCGCTGCAGCTTTAGTTTATGGGCAAACGTGACTTCGTATTTACCTCCGAGTCTGTCTCGGAGGGGCACCCGGACAAAGTCTGCGACCAGGTATCCGACGCCATACTCGACGCCCACCTGGCCGGCGACCCGGCCAGCCGCGTGGCCTGCGAGACCCTGGTCACGACCAACCTGGTGGTGGTGGCGGGCGAGATTACCAGCAAGCAAACCGTTGACTACGAGACCGTGGTGCGCGGAGTCCTGAGCGACATAGGCTACTCGGGCACCGAGGGTTTTGACGCCGACACCTGCGAGATCATTGTCAGGCTCGACGCCCAGTCGCCAGACATCTCGATGGGCGTGACGGTTGGCGACGGCAAGCACGAGGAGCAGGGCGCTGGCGACCAGGGGCTTATGTTCGGTTACGCCTGCGACCAGACTCCCGAGCTCATGCCCCTGCCCATATCCTTGTCGCACTCTATCGTTTCTGACCTCGCGCAGCTGCGAAAGACCGGCGGTGCCGACTACCTCGGGCCCGACTCCAAGTCGCAGGTAAGCGTGGAATACCGGGACGAACAGCCGGCGCGCATTACAACCGTGGTTGTCTCGACCCAGCACGACGCCGACGCCGACGACGATCGCCTGCGCCGCGAAGTGCTCGAGCAGGTGGTGCGCCCACTGCTGCCCGACGAGCTCGTGGACGGCGAGACCGTTTACCACGTCAACCCCACCGGCCGCTTCGTGGTTGGCGGACCGGTTGGTGACTGCGGGCTGACGGGACGCAAGATCATCGTGGATACTTACGGCGGCTGGGGTCGCCACGGCGGCGGCGCGTTCTCGGGCAAGGACCCGTCCAAGGTGGACCGCTCGGCTGCTTACATGGCCCGCTACCTGGCCCACAACGTGGTGGCGTCGAGGCAGGCAACTCGCTGCGAAGTGCAGGTGGCCTACGCCATCGGCGTGGCGCAGCCGGTGTCGGTACTCGTCGATACCTTCGGCACAGGCAAGGGCGACGAAACCTCGCTGGCCGATAAACTCAAGCTGCTGGTGGATCTCAGGCCGGCCGCGATAATCGAGAAACTTGACCTCAAGCGACCGATCTACAGGCCGACGGCGGCCTATGGACACTTTGGTCGCGTGGCCGAGGACGGGCTGTTCCCCTGGGAACTGACCGACCTGGCCGACAAACTCTAGACCGGCCGCTTTCGGCCACTGACACAGCAGGAGGATCGTTGAAGCCAATGGGAGCTACAGCGCAGTACGACGTAAAAGACCTGGGACTGGCCAACGAGGGCCGCAAACGAATCGACTGGGCGGCCCGCGACATGCCGGTGCTGGCCCAGGTCAACAAGCGGTTTGCCAAGGACAAGCCGTTCAAGGGCCTGAAAATGGCGGCCTGCCTGCACGTGACCGCCGAGACCGCCAACCTGGCACGCGCGCTCAAGGCCGGGGGCGCCGAGGTGGCGCTATGCGCATCAAACCCGCTCAGCACCCAGGACGACGTGGCCGCCAGCCTCTGGAAACACGACCGAATTTCGACCTACGCCATCAGGGGTGAGGACAGCGCGACCTACCACAAACACCTGTTCGGAGTCATAGAGCGCGGCCCGGACCTCACGATGGACGACGGCGCCGACCTGGTGTCGGCCCTGCACACCACGCACACGCGCTACATAGACGATGTGAAGATCTCCATGGAAGAGACCACCACGGGCGTGATACGGCTGGCCGCTCTCGAGAAGAAAGGCGACCTGAAAATCCCCGTGATCGCGGTCAACGACGCGAAGACCAAGAACATGTTCGACAACCGCTACGGCACCGGCCAGTCAACCCTGGACGGGATCATTCGCGCCACCGACTTGCTGCTGGCCGGCAAGACCGTGGTGGTGATAGGCTACGGCTGGTGCGGGCGCGGCGTGGCGTCGCGAGCCGCGGGTATGGGCTCGCGCGTGATAGTGACCGAGATCAACCCCATACGCGCACTCGAAGCGGCCATGGACGGCTTCCGCGTACTGCCGATGGCGCGCGCGGCGCGCGAGGGCGACCTCTTCGTATCGGTAACCGGCAACATGCACACCATCGCGGCTGCGCATTTTCCGGTCATGAAAAACGGCGCCGTGGTATGCAACTCCGGGCACTTTGACATCGAGATCGACCTCAAGTCGCTCAAGAAAATGGCAGTCAAGACGCGCCGCAACGTGCGTCACTGCGTGGACGAGTACATCCTGCCCAACAAGCGCAGTATTTTCGTGCTGGCCGAGGGTCGCTTGGTAAACCTGTCGGCCGCCGAGGGCCACCCGGCCTCGGTGATGGACATGAGCTTTGCCACCCAGGCGCTGGCCGCCGAGTGGGGCTGGAAGAAGGTCTGCAGCAGCAAGGGGTTGTCAGTGTCGGTGCACCAGTTGCCCGAGTCGATAGAGAACGGCATCGCCAATCTCAAGCTCAAAGCGATGGGCATACCCATTGACCGCCTGACCCCAGAGCAGAAGAATTACCTGTCGAGCTGGGACATGGGCACCAACTGACACGGCGGCTGTTTTTCGCAGCGCGCGGTTTTCAGCAGCGGTTACTTGTCGCGACGCGCGTTGCGCTCAAGAAAAGCCGGGTCGTTGATGCGCAGGCGCGCCTCGACGTCGTCACGCAACCAGGCCAGCAACTGCTCGCGTGACTGGCCCTGGTCATAAGCACCCTCGGCAATAGCCGCGCACAGCTCGCGGCCGAGTTCATCTGCCGAACTGTCGTCTCCCGAAACGGCAGCTGGGAGCTCGCCATCCTTGCCCAACAACTCGCTCAGCCCGCGGCGTTGCTCTTCGACGAGCGCGGTTTTTCCGGCCGCCTCGCGCGCGACCACCCTGCAGGCGTTAGCCGCCACGATACTCTTGAAGCGCTGGCCACCCTTGAGCAGCGGCTTGACCTCCTCGTCGAGAAAAGCCGCCACGGCTTCGAGCAACTCGTCTGCCGGTGGATAATCTTTCATTGTGATTGCTCCCGGTCGAGCAAGTCGACCAGCTCCCATTCCACGGCCGGCACGCGCCGGCCTATGGCGGCGAGTTCCACGTCGGGGCTGCTGCCCGCGCGTGCACTGGCCGCTTGCAGCAGGCAGATGATCGCCCACTTCCAGTTGCCGAATATTTCCCAGTAGCGAAGCTGGTTGGCCGACACCGCCCGGCCACCGGCCTCGCGGTACAACTCGAGCAGACGGCTGCGCGTGCACAGGCCGCCCACCGCAGGCTGGTCGCAACCAAATCGCCACGACCGCACGCACAGCCAGCCTAGATCCTCGGCGGGGTCGCCCAGGTGCGCGAGCTCCCAGTCGAGCACCGCCGTGAGGCCGCGCTCATCGAACATGATGTTGCCTACCCTGAAGTCGCCGTGCACCAGCACTGGCTCTCGGACCGAGGGCGCGTTGAGTTTGAGCCAGCGGGCCGCAAGATCCAGGGCGGGACTCGGGTAGTCGGTGTGCAGGGTCGCCGTGGCGGCGGTCCACTGCTTGACGGCGGCGAGCGCAAAACGTCGCGGGTCGTCCCCAGCCGGCATCGCATCCGACAGGCGATGGCCGGGAGCGGCCGCGTGCAGGCGGGCCAGTTCGCCCGCGAGTTGACCGGGCAGCGCCTCGCGGGTTGAAGCGTAAGCGTCGTCGCGCAGCAGCCGCTGGCCCAGGGCAAGACCCGGCACGAAATCCATCACCATGAAGGGCACGCCCAGCTCGTCGTCGGCACTGCCCAGCCAGTGAACGTGAGGAACGGTGACGCCGGCCTGCTCGGCCTCGAGCAAAACCGCGTACTCGTCGGCGCGGCTGGCACTGAAATCTTTGCCCGGCCGGTCGGCGCGCAGCACCATGGCGCGGGTTGGGCCGTCTCCAGCCTGCAGGTCAAAGCCGTAAACCTCGCAGCTGGCCCCGCCCGACAAGCGGGTGAGCTCGCCCACGCGCAGCGCGTCGGCGCCCGCGGCGGCCTGCCCATGCTGCTGGCGGCGTATGAACTCCTGCAACGCCGCCTGGCTCTTCTCAAGGTCCCGTTCCACGACAGACCTGTTTAGCTCGGCACCCGAGCCGTCGGAACCCCGCAATGCAGCCCCCGGCGACTCCCATTCCCATGATACCGCCACCCCTCTATGCTTACCCGGTGAGAATCGTTGACGGAGTTGGGGCTGCCCTGGTAGCAGCGAGTGATGATCATCTTCAAGCGTGGTCTGACATGGGCTTTGCCCTGGGTTCTCCCAGGACCTGGCAGGGGTGTCTTTGCCATGACATCGCTCTTGAGCACGCCGATATCCGGCTGCTGGTGGACGACGGAACAAGAACCGAACTGTCACGTGCCGTGACCGGTGCACTTGCCGATAACCACACCCTGCTCGGATGGACCTGGACCTGCGCCGACATCGGGGAGGCAGCCCGGGCTATCGGGGCGCGCAGTGGCGTCCAACTTGCCCACGACCCCGCTACCACCTGCCTGCAAGTGCCCACCGAGTTGACGCCGGGTGCACTGACTCTGCTCGAAGCGGCCCACGGCGCGGACGCGCCCGTAGACCACCCCAACGCGGTTTCATCTATAGACCACCTGGTACTGATGGCTCCCGATGCGGAGCAACCGGCATCAGTCTACGCCGACAACTTCGCATTGCGCCCTCGTGTCCGTGACCTGCCGCGGGGTCGTTACGCTTTTCTCAAGGCGGGCGAAACAATCCTTGAAATATCCGCCAACCGCGAGGCACCGGTACCGGCAGCCGCCTGGGGGTTGGCCCTGCAGTCGGTCGATATTGACCGGAGCGTCGCCAGCGCGCAAGGAGCCGGCCACACGGTGAGCGGCCCCAACAAGGCAATACAGGGCGGGCTGATAGCCTCGGTCACCGACGCGCCGGGCGGCATGGCCCTGGCCTTCATGCAGCCGGAAGCGAAGGACTGACAAGGTGCCGGGCGCAGCTATAGTTGTTTTTGCGTTGGCGCTCGCCGCCTACCTGCTTTTCTCGCCGAGGCTGGCGAAATCCTCCGACTGGAGTGCCACCGTCACGCCGCTTGCCTCCATCATGGGCAGCGGGTTTCTCGTCAGTGCACCCCTGCTGGCAGGAATAGTCGGCAACCTGGCGCTCTTCTGCATGGCCGCACTGCTGGTACTCGCCTACCTGGTGGGCGGCGTGGTCCGTTTCAACATACGCTACTTCGAACCCGTGGAGGCCGACGGCCACGGGCCGGCCCAGTCGATAGCCTTCACATCACGCCTGGTGCTGGCGGGCGCCTATCTCATCTCGGTGAGCTACTACCTGCAGCTGCTCGCCGCGTTCGTGCTCTCCGCCCTGGGAAAAAATGACCAGCTGATCGCCCACGCGATCACCAGCACACTGCTGGTGACCATAGGCCTGATCGGCGCGTGGCGCGGACTGGCCCTGCTCGAAAAGGTCGAGAAGTACGCCATCGGACTTAACCTCGGCATTATCGGCGCGCTGATCGCCTCGTTGATCGTGTACAACTCCGGGCTGCTGGTAACAGGCGAATGGACGCTGGCGCCGGTTTCGTCGGTCATCGACTTCGCCGACTTCAGGGTGCTGCTGGGTCTGCTGATCGTCGTGCAGGGATTCGAAACATCGCGCTACCTGGGTGCCGGACATTCTGCCGAACAGAGGATCAGGACCATGCGTCGCGCGCAGCTGATTTCATCCGCGATCTACCTGACCTTCATCGGCCTGGTCACCGTGCTGTTCCACGACGGCCTGGGCGCCGACGTGACCGCCATCATAGGCATGACGAGGCCGGTGGCCGTCATCCTGCCGCTTTTGTTGGCAGTGGCCGCCATCGGTAGCCAGTTCAGCGCGGCGGTGGCCGACAACGCCGGCGCCGGTGGACTCATCGAAGACATAACCCGCCACCGGCTGCCCATGCGCTACGCGTACCTGCTCATACTTGTGGTCACCCTGGCGATCACGTGGGAAACGGATGTGAACCAGATCATCGCCTACGCCTCGCGGGCCTTTGCCCTGTACTACTTCCTGCAAGGCGTCGTGGCGGTGGTGATGGCTTACAAGTTACGGGAGCTTCCCCACCGCGGCGCGCGGATGGCGGGCTACCTCGCGGTGTCGCTGGCCTGCCTGCTGGTCTTCGTACTCGGCCTGCCCGCCGAATAGTACCGACCGCTCACCGAAGCCCGGAGCCGGTTAAGGCAGCGCTTCCCGCCCCGCGCACCAGCTGCGAACCCGTACCACGGAGATCCTCAAGAGCTGGGGCTCGGCTCGGAAGAGCGGTACCTCGTCGTACTGGGGGTACTTGGCCCGCAGGCCCTCGGCTACCTCCCCTATCTCGGGATCGCTCTGCGGGTGCCTTCCCTCTACCACCGCGGCACGACCATCCACCCGTAGCCACCACAGGCGACTCCAGTCTGCGTCGTAGTCATCGAGCAGAACGGCCACGGCCGGGTTCTTCCGAACATTGCGGACCCTGACAAGCTCACCGCCACTCTTGGGTTTGCCGTCGATGGGGGTCCATAAATCACCGCCGTGGCGGACGAACACGACGGGCACAAGGTGCGGGCTACCCGAGGGTCCGAGTGTGGCCAGGCGCGCAACCGGGTGGCGCTCCAGCAGTGATTCACAGATATCGACCGGTAGTTCCACGTCATTTCTCCCGCAGTCTGGACAAGGCCCGAACCTAGCACGACAATGGCCCCATGGCCCAGCCCGGTAGGGCCGAACAGGAGGAATCATGGCGCGTATCAACGTTCCCGAAGGTGACGGCGAAGAGATCCCGAGACTGTTTTCCCTCAACCCCGATATGTTCGGGGCCGTAGCTACCTTCTCAACAGCGGTCTACGACAAAACCAGGCTACCCGTCCGCGTGCGGGAATTTGCGCGCATGCGGGTGGCTCAGATCAATGACTGCGGGGTTTGACTGGCCACGAGAGCCTCATCGTTGGTGGGGCAGGAAGACGTAGAGGGCCTGTACTGCTCGGTGCACGAGTACGCCGGCAACTCCGACTACAGCGAGCAGGAGAAGCTGGCGATAGAGTACGCCGAACGCTTCTGCCTGCAGCACGACACCCTGGACGAGGAGTTTTTTGAACGCCTGCGCGCGCAGTTCAGCGAGGCCGAGATCGTGGACCTGGCGGTCTGCTGCTCGATGTTCGTAGGCCTGGGCCGAATGCTGGCGGTGTTCGGTGTCGAGCAGGAAGAACCTATGCGACTGTAAGCCGGAAAACGGTTCGTATCGCTGCGCTGCCGCCTCAACGCGCAGCTTCCTCGATCGCGGCTCCCTCGACAACAGTGCCGCGAAAGAAATCCGTGTTGTTAGCGGTATACAGCGCGGTGGCATTGGCGAAGGTAAAGTCGCGAAAATCCTTTTCGTCGAGCAACCCTTCTTCCACCAGTTCCCAGGCTTCGGCGAGCACCTCGTTGTTGTCGGGCACGTCCCAGTGGCCGATGTCGGAACTGAACACCGCGTTGAGTCGCAGGCCGCCCGGGTTTCGACGACCGTCGAAGGCCGTGAGGGTACCGCGGTCGTCTGCCTCGCAGCCGAAGAAAAAATTACGCCTGAAGACTTCCACTATGTCCTCGACGCTGTCGATACCCGAGCGTGCAAACTCGTCGAGAAGACTGTCGTCGTCGCCGGGCTCGGATAACGGCCACAGGGCATCGTCGAGATCATCCAGGCGCGCGTTGAAACGCTCGTTGCCGTAGCGGGCAAACAACGAACGCAGCTGGTCCCGGTCTACGCGCCGGTGGTCATAGCGCTCCACGACCCCGGCCCTGCGCTTGTCCCAGTGGCTGATGATGTCGCTGAACAACGTCGCCGCCCACGCCACGCCACCCTCGAGGAAAGCGAAACGAATATCCGGGTTTCGTCGTGCAACTCCGTCGAGAAACAGCCCCCGGCACGCGGCCTCGCCACCCGCCGCGAAATTACCGAGGTGGTTGTACACGTAACTCGATGGCGACATCCGGCTACCCCAGCCCATCCCGCTGGAGTGAAAGGTTGGCGAGACGCCGAGCTCCACGCAACGCTGCCACACCGGTTCGTAATCGTAAGGGCTGTCGAAACCAAAGGTATCGAGCCACTGCATTGGGCGCGGGGTATCACCGGCGGTCTCGACGTCCCGCGCCACGAACCCGGCCATGAGCACGGTCTTCATGCCGAGTTCCAACACTGCGTGGTCGAGTTCTGCCAGTGCTTCATCGGGCGTGTGCATGGGAATAGTAGCCACCGGGGTGAGACGGTCACTATACTCTCCGTAGGAATCGACGAAGTAGCGGTTGAGAGCATGGGCGCTCGCCCGGCGGATCTCCTCGTCGGGGATACCGAAGATGATCAGGCCGAAGGTGGGGTACACGACTGCGAAGTCAATGCCAATCTCATCGAGCCGAGCGTGCAGCAATCCCGGCAGCATCGCCGTGGCACGATCGAGGGTGTTGTCCGCCGGGAAGGCCCACCACGGCGGGCGTATGACCCCGAACGAGCGTCGCTCGGCCACAGTCGCCCGGGCCATGCCGCGGCTCATCTCGACGGTCCCGCGTAAACCATTCTCCACGCGTTCACCGCCCGCCTCGCGAAGATAGTCATAGACTAATGGAAGGTACTCCAGGCAGTGGCCGTCGGCATCTATAATCGGATGGTCGATACGTCGACGAATGCGATCGGCACTGGGGCTGGGGGATATCGTCACGGCGGCTGCCCGGCCTCGCGGGGCAGCGGGCGCGGCCAACCTAGCGACCTGCCGTCACAGAGGAAAGGCGCATGCTCGATCAGCCCCGTACGGCCAGCCCGCGCAATCCACGCATCAGCCGGTACATGTCGGGAAAGTCCTTTATTCCCCGCCCCGTGAAGGCCCCACCCATGTTTGCGATGATGAAATGCCTGCAGCCAGCCTGCGCCAGGGGCGCGGCCTCGTCGAGAATTTCCCGCGGAGAGCCCATGTAGAACAGGTAGTCGAGCATATCGGGCGTGAGGGCCGCCAGGGCCGCGTCGACGTGTTCCTCGGTCACACGCGAGGGAACGATCTCAAGAAAACCGCCAGAGTTGGGGCCCAGGGGATGCTCAGCGCCCTGCTCCTTCCACATTTCCGGCGGCAGCCCCAGCGCCATGTAAGCGCAGTACTTGTTGCCCAGCGCGAGGTCGATCACCTGTTGGCGGCTATCGCCGAAAGCGCACAGCAGTGTCTGGGTTGCAACGAATCCCTCCATCCCGCGGCCGGCCTCGGCGGCCGCTTCACGGATGACATCGAGCCGTGCACCGTATTCCTGGCCCGGGACCTTCTGTCCGGGCAGCCACCCGTCGCCATAACGGCCACACAACTTGAGCATGCGGGGAAAATGCGCGCCGAGAAAAACTCGCGGCGGTTTCTTTTTATACAACGGCAGGTCAAACACCGCGTCCCGCAGGTGCCAGAACTTGCCCTCGAACTGAACAGGTCGTCCCTCGCTGCCCCACAACAGGCCGATCAACTCGAGAGCTTCTTCCAAGCGAGCCACGCGGCGGCCGCAGTCAAGCCCGTAGGGCTCGGTATTTTCTCGCAGGCCGTTGCCTATTCCCAGGATCGCCCGACCGCTCGATAAATGGTCGAGGGTCACGAAGGTTTGCGCCAGCGACATGGGATGACGCCGGATCGGCTCGGTGACCGACGTCCCGATCAACAACTTGCGGTACTTCAGAGCGACGTACGTGAGCACGGGTACCGGGTCGAAAAGCGCGTCCATCGAGTGGATGACGCGGGCCGCCGGCACGTTTTCAGGCGTCCACATCCACTTGGGCGCGAATCCCATGAAATGATCGGGCAACCATATGGCCTCGGCACCCATCCATCTCGCCAGGCGGATCCCCGTCTTCGAGATGACCAGCGGGTGCAGGCACCCATCCTGGTAACCTACCGTGACCCTGCCGGTATTATCAGCCATCCAGGCTTTCCCCCTTTTTATCTCGCGCCTTCGCGGAGGCCGAGACCGTTCAGTCACCCAGCAACAGCTCGCTGTTACCCACCAGGAACTTCTCCATGATCTCATCGTCGTGCCCCGACAACGTAGAGGTCATTTTCTGCAGGGGCGCACGACCGCCTTCTGGATGGGGGAAGTCGGTCGAGAAACAATACACCTCCTCCAGTCCAAAATGGTCGATCATCCCGCCAACATCCTCGTGGACAAACGGTGTCGCACGAAAGTTACGACGCAAATACTCGGAGGGCAGCATCGAACAGACCTCTCGTGAACGGCCAGCGACGCCGGTATGAAAAAGAGCGTCCATGCGCTGGGCGAGCGGACCCACCCAACCGGCACCCTGCTCAATTGATCCAAAGCGCAGGTCGGGATGACGTTCGAACACCGCGCCCAGAGTGATCGCTGCCAGGAAATTTTCCGGTGCCTGGTGAACGGTGGCAAGCGAGTGAGGGTTGACGATCTCGCCCGCCCCGGCACCCCCGGCCTTCAGGGTTTCGGTCTGGTCCCAGGCCGAGTGCCGGCGGTACTCCAGGTGTCCACCTATGTGCAGCAAGGCGCTGGCCCCAGCCGCGGCCAGTGTCGACCACAGTGGATCCATCTCCGGGGCCGCGGGAGAAACCCCTCCCGGCGGAACACCGTCGGGCAGGAGGAAAGCCCGCACGCCGGCGTCCAGGGCGCGCTGGAGTTCCGCCAGGGCGTTCCCTAGATCACGGATGTTAAGCAGCCCCACCACTCGCAGTCGTCCCCCTGATTCGCGCCCCCAGCTCGCGCACAGGTCGTTGTAGTCACGCACGACCTGTAGTGCCTCTTCGCCTTTTCCCCAGGCCGGCAAGCAGACCATCACCTGGGGAAACACCAGTTGGCGTGCGATACCCATACGATCGAGAACCTTGAGTCGCCCGTCAACGGATCCGGCCCCCGGGGCTGTAGGACCCTTTACGTTCCAGACAGTATCGTCGGTGGCCTCGACCTCACCGTCCTCGGGATCGAGTATGCGCGCCAACTCGGTACCAGACGCGAAGGAATTGAACCGCTCGTAGATCAGCTCGCCGCTGCGACCAAGCAGCTCAGGATAACGCCTCATCGAAACCTGCAGGTGCGAATCGGCGTCGTTGATACGCCCCCGCCAACGCGAGAGATCGATTGCCTCGGCCATAGCGCAGACTACCCCCTGGTCAATCGACAGGCAACGGCCAACGCGACCACGAGGCCTCGCGCGGCGGCTGCACAGACACGCCCCGGTGACCCGCGGGTGGGAGACGTTAGTTCAGGTAGCCGAGCGCCTTGAGGCGCTCCACCGACGCGGGGTCGAGGTCGGTCTTGTCGCCGGCCTTGAAAAATGGTGGTCACACCTGGACTCGAACCAGGGACTTCCTGCATGTGAGGCAGGCGCTCTAACCGGACTGAGCTATGCGACCAACGGCAGCACGACTAACCGCTGCAGGCTCGCAAGTCCAGTTGAGCGCGGCCCCGGAGCGCCGGTACGGGTGGCCACTGGGCGACTGCGCCCGGGCTCAGGGTCAGCCCCCGCCGCGGGCGGGGTAGGCAAAATCAACCGCTGGAGCATCGCCCGCTGGAGAATCGCCCGCCTGCAGCTGGGCCGCGCGTTCGAGCCGGCCCAGGCGCGGATGCACCGCTGCCAGCGTGTAATCGCCGGGCACAAGGCCGCTGATACTGTAACGGCCCTGCTCGTCGGTGACGGCAAAGTAAGGGTGTTCGAGCACACCCACGTAGGCTTCCATCCAGGGGTGCACGTCACACTTGACCCGCACCAACACCTCGGGCTTGGAAAAGCGGCGGCGCGTGGTCATGCCCTTGCGCGGCATTCCAAGATTAAAACTGCGCGAACTTTCGGGCATCGCGTGGACGTTGTGCAGCGTGGAGTCGCTGTTGCGAAACTCTATTTCCTGCCCCACTCGCACGCCCACCACCCGGGGCTCGTACATGCAGCCGCGCTGGTCGAGTACCACCGGCTCGTCGGGGACGGCACGGGAGCCGGGCGCGACTCCAGCCGACAGGTAGACAAAAACCCCGGCGAGGCCGCCCTGCCCGCCGGTGACGATGGACTGGCTGAAGGCCCCGGCCTCGTTGGCCTTAACGCAGTACGGGTCGGCAGACATTCTCAACTGCTTTCTGGCGGGCACGTCGCCCAGCAACTTGACTGTCCCGCTCACGGTTTCTGTGCCCGTTGCCGGCTCGGCCAGCGCGCTGGTATCGGCGCTTTCGCCCGGGGCCGGCGTAGCGGCAGCAGGCCGAGCGCTGTCGTTGCCGCCGTCGTTGCCGCCACAACCGGTCGCCAGCAGTCCCGCCGCCAACATTACACCGGCGAGCAGAACCGCCGACCCGGGTAAACGGGTATCAGTTGAAGTTACGTGTGAGATAAACCCCATCATCCATCCCGTCAAAGTAGTAATCCAGTCCGGGATTCTCGACGGCAATGCCCAGCCCGTCGCGCTGGAGATTGCGCTCGGCCACGTAGGTGCTGTCTTCCGAACCGTCCACGAGCACCTGGTACCAGGGCTGGTCGCGTGGCGGCATAGACTTGGCCACCTCGCGGTACCATTCATCACTGCCTTCGAACTCGGCGTCGACATCAACCACGACACCGCGGTAGCCGAACAACCGATGCTCGACAAGTTGCCCGACGTGGAACTTGGCTTGGGTTCTCAACGCTCCCATTTTCTCGACCTCTTCTTTGCTCCTGTTGATCTGCGACCAGTGCTGCGGATTAAAATGCGGGGGCCGACGACACACAAACAGCCCTGTGTGAAGAATTGAAATCCCTCGCCTTGCTTCCAGTAACAGTCGACGAAGCAAGTGCTGGTTTTAGTCACCCGGGCTTACGCGCTCTCCTTCTTTTAAGGGGCGGGAGACAGGCGAAAAAAATCGCGTGCCTCCATCGGCAAACGGCAGGGGCGGCCCCGGCCCGCGCGATAGTCCCAGGCCAGATAGCTCAATGTCCGGACCGAATGTCGCACTTTACCGCAACATTCGGCGTGAATTGTTTCAAATTGTGGCGTTTTCAGGAGGGAGCATGACCGCTCAGAAGCAAGCCAAGGCTGCCGGCACTGCTGCGTATGCCAAGATAAAATGGCCCGAACTCGGCGTAGAGAGCGCTGGCAGGGTCAAAGCGCATTTCGTGGACGAGCTTTTTGAACACCAGCATGTCGTCGGAATGCAGGCTCACGCCCCACTCCCAGTCATCCAGTCCGATCGACCCGCCTATGACCTGGGTGACCACCTCGTGGTACTTGTGGCCCACGCTGCCGTGGCCGCGCATCATGTCGCGGCGCTCGGCCGCCGACAAGGTATACCAATTTACGGTCTCGCCGCGTTTCTTGTCCATGGGGTAGAAGCTGATGTACTTTTGCGGCGGCACGTCGCGGTAGAGGCGTTCTTTCATCTTCTCGCGCTGCTCATCCACCGCCTCGGTCCAGGCTTCGTCGAACCCCTCGTCACCGCGGTTAAGCCCGCGGTCGGACAGACGCTTGGCGGCGATACCCATTACCTCGTTGAGGCTGACCTCGATGAGCGACACGTAAGAGTAAGTGGGTTGCAGAAAACCGTAGAGAGCCGTCTGGCGCAGGGCCAGTTCGACGGCGTTGAGCGCCTCGGGCGATTCGCGGTAGTGCACGAACATGAGGTCGCCCTTCTGCGACAACACGCTGTACATGGCCGTGTCGCCGCGACGCACCGACGAGGCAGATTCGAGCCACGCCCGGGCTTCATCGAGAACGCTGCGCCGCTCGTCATCGCCGAGCAGGAGCCAGGCCGTCCAGTCCACGCTCCACACGTCGTGCAGCGTGTACCAACCCTCCAGTGTCTGCGGAACGTCCACGCAGGTATTTGACAGGGTTCAGGCGGGCGAGTCCAGAGCGGCGGGCCGGCAGGGCCCAGGCGCAGCAGCCGTTTTATTTGCCCCCACGGCAATGAAACACTTACCCCTGTCGGAGACCCAGTATGACCAGGAAAACATTTTTCAGGCTCGTGGCCGTTTCGGTCGTGCTCGCGGTGGCCTTCGGGGTCTCCAGCTTTCGCGAGGCAATGGACGAGGCTCGGGGCCTGCGCGACCTGCGCATCGAAGACGCGCGGCAGGAATGCAAGGACAGGGTGCGGGTTGCGCGCGCGCTGCTTGAGCGTGGCACTGCCAAGGCTACCAGCGGTGGCGACCCCTGCGCCGCTGCCGAAATGCTCGCGTCAGCCCATCAGCAGGCCGAGCTGGCCACAGTGATCTGCCGGCCGGTGACCAGCGGCGAGACCATGCTCACCGGCCCCGCGGCCAGGGACAACCTGGCCCGACTGCAGCGCGACTATTCGGCCGCCTGCAAGGCGATCGGGGCCTCGTCGGCTACAGCACCTGGCTCGCTGCCGACCGAAAAATAAAACGTCGTCCCCTCGCCTTCGGTGGTCTCGCAGCGAATCTGCCCCCCGTGCCGCTCTATGATCTTGCGAACGTGGGCCAGCCCTATGCCTTCGCCCGGGGCGCTGTCGGCGTGAAAACGTCGGAAAGGTTGAAACACCTTGGCGGCCTGAGCAGGAGTCATCCCCACGCCGGTGTCGCGCACGAAATACTCGCGGCCATTATCGCCTTCGACGCAGCCCACCACGACAGAGCGTTCGGGCCCGTCGCCGATGTACTTGGCCGCGTTGTCGACGAGGTTGCTGAGCACGGCTTCCATCTGCACGCGGTCGGCAACCAACGGGGGAAGCGCCTCTACCGTGACCGTCACCTCGTCCTGCGAAAGCGCATAGCCGAATGACCGGACCACGCCGTCGACCAGATCGTTCATGTCGAGATCTTCGCAGTTGTAGGGCGCTCTCGCCGAACGCGAAAACTCGAGCAGGCGCTTTACCATCCGGTTGAGTTTTTCAACGCTGCGTATTGCGTCGCGTATCGGGTCGGCCACCATGGTCTCCATTCCGGGAGCGTTGTTGTAACCGTCCTGGCTGAGGCGGGTAGAGAGATCGGAAAGCTCGTCGAGGGCCACGTGCATGAATCCGTATATCGAATGCATGGGCGACCTGAGGTCATGCGCTACCACGTGCGTCATCTCTTCCATGTCGCGGGCCTGCAGGGCCAACATGTCGTTTTCGACCTGCAGCCTCATGGCCTCGCGCTCGCGGCCGAGGATGTGCGCGTTCTCAACAGCCACACCCAGTATCTGCGCAGCCGCGGCGAGCACCTTGAAATCCTCCGAGGTCAGCAGATCCGGATCGTCCGCGGGCACCAACAGGTACCCGTAACAGCCCTGGCCGGTATCCAGCGAAGCAACCGCGAGAGGGCCGCTGCGCCTCAACGTAGTAGAAAGCTGCTCGTAAAGTTCACTGTCCTCGCAACCTGCCTGCAGCAGCTTAACGTCCTCGTCGAGAGCCTCTGTGGCTGGAGGCTGTACCTCGATACCGGCCACGTGGCTCCCGTCCGCCGGGTTGCCGTCGAAGTCACCGAGCAAGCGCCAGCCCTCGCCGCCGGGAAACTTGAGCATGCCCCAGCCCCGCCTGAAAGACGTAGAGTGCTCGATCACGTCGAGCACCTTGTCCAGGGCAACCGCCGGGTCAAAGGAGAGATGGGTAGTCTCGGCCATGCGCAAAAACGCGTTGGTCTGTCTCCACAGCCGTGCCGTGGCGTCGGCCATGTCTCGCACCGTGGACTGCTGCTTAATCTCGCGCGAGGCAAGTGCCAGCAGCAGGCCCGCTCCGCTGGCGGCATCGTTTCCCGTGGCGCAAGCGAGCAAGCGACCCACCGGCCCGTCATCTTCAAGCTCACGACAGCAACGCCCCGAGTCGGGCTCGGGCCGCGAGCCAGCCATCACTTCGCCCGTCGAATTCTCAATCCAGAACGCGGCTCCCTCGTTGGCCGCCGCCAACTCCCCGCACAACTCGTCGAAAGCCTGCCAGCGCAATCTGTACTTCATGGTTTCACCCACAGGCCGTCCCTCAACACGCGTCGGTTGAGTATGCGTCCACTCGAATGGTGAACCGCGACGCCAGAATCGTAGTCGTCGTCGCCTGGATAGAGTATCGCCACGGAATCTTCACCCAGCGAGATCTTGGGTTTGACCTCCACCACGTCCAGCGCGACGGCAGCCTCAAGCGCCTCGGAAACGGTATCGTGAAGGGCCACGCGATCGAGCGCACAAAGCGTGGGCGGCGCGAGTTTTATTTTCCTGTGCAGGTAGAGGTCCAGGGCCTGTTCGGGCTCGTACCAGTCCCCTTCGACCGACTCGACCCTGTCGTGGTGGGCTTCCTGCCCCGCCGGCATAGCCGCGAGAAAAAACCTGGTGTCGTAGCGCTTGGGTGAGGGCTCGGGGGTGATCCAGTGGGCAAAGTAGTGCAGCGCGTCGGCCGCTATCTTGAGGCCTTCGCCTACGAGCAGCTCCATGAACTCCACCTGGCCGCCAGCGAGTTCAGCCCTGCGAGTTCCGAGCCGCTCCACGAGCTCGGCGTCACGCACCCCTCCGAGCATGCTTCCCGATGAGTCGCAGGCCAGCAGAACGCCGGCCTCTTCAAACAATTCACGAACAGCGGCCACGTGGTAGCCCAGCGTGCGGTCCGCGTCGAGTTGCTCCATGCTCTGCGAAGAACGCTCGCCGTCGTATCCGCTCAGCGCGTCTTTCCAGCCGATCACGGAGTCATCTTCGTCGACAACGCCACCGGGAAAAACGTTAAACCCACCCATAAAGCCAAGCGCGGAGTTACGCTTCACCATAAAAACTTCCAGCGAACCGTCCATATCGCGCAGGGGTAATACGGTGGCAGCGTCTCTTAAGTTGGTGGCCATGCGGGATAAGTCTCCGAATGACTTCTATAGCTCTCCGTTCGCGTCAGCGGAAGCCTTTGCCCTTGCGGGGGCCGGCTGGGCGGGCAGCGACAGGCCAGATACCGGCTTGCCTGGAGCCATCTTTTCGGACATCGCCTCCTGGGCATCACGATCGCAGTCCTCACCCTCGTCCGAAACGCCATCGCCACAGTGTGGCGTCACACAGTTAGGCCGGCAGAAATTCGGCCGAGTCGCGCTGTTCATGTTCCCGTCGTCGCACTGCTCGCCGGCGTCCATGACACCATCGCCACACCAGGACAGGCGGCAGTCGCTCCGGCAGGTGTCCGGGCTCACATCGCTTGAGGCATCGCCCGCGTCGCATTCTTCGACGCCGAGCCACACGTTACCGTCACCGCAATTAGCGTTGCTGCAATCAGACAGGCAAGCGTCGCTCTCGTCTATGTTGCCGTCGTCGCACTGCTCGAAATCGACCCACGCAAAGCCGTCACCGCAGGCCGCCGCCTCGCAGCTGGCAAGGCAGGCGTCGCTGTTGTCGGTGTTGCCGTCGTCGCAGGCCTCGCCCGTGTCGACCACGCTATCGCCGCAGACCGCCGTAGTGCAGTTCGTGCGACAGGCATCGGCCCTGTCGTTGTTGTTATCTGCACCCGAGTCGCAGGCCTCCACGTCGGCCTGTACGAATCCGTCCCCGCAGGAGGCCGACTCACAAGTGTCCAGGCAGGCGTCGCTGTTATCCGCGTTGCCGTCGTCGCAGGATTCGTTGGAATCGACCACGCCGTCGCCGCAGGAGAACGAGCTGCAGTCGGTCCTGCAGGAGTCTACCCTCTCGTTGCTGTTATCGACGCCCGCATCACAGGCCTCTACGTTAATCTGTACGAAACCGTCGCCGCAAGCCGCTGCTTCACAGCTCGAAAGACAGGCGTCGCTGTTGTCGCCGTTGCCATCGTCGCAGCTCTCGCCCGCATCGACCACGCCGTCGCCGCAGGATGAAAGGGTGCAGTCACTCCGGCAGGAGTCGGCATTCTCGTCGCTGTTATCGGCCCCCGCATCGCAGGCCTCTACATTAATCTGTACGAAACCATCGCCACATGAAGCCAACCGGCAGGTATCGAGACAGACGTCGCTGTCGTCGACATTGCCGTCGTCACAACTCTCGCCCGCGTCAACCACGCCATCGCCACAGGATGAGATGCTGCAGTCGGTCCTGCAGGAGTCGGCATTCTCGTCGTTGTTACCGACACCCGCGTCGCAGGCTTCTACACCGATCTGCACGAAGCCATCGCCGCATGCAGCCACCAGGCAGCTGTCCAGGCAGGTGTCGTTGTTGCCCGCGTTACCATCGTCGCAACTCTCGCCCGCGTCGACCACGCCGTCGCCGCAGGACGGAAGGTTGCAGTCGCTCCGGCAGGAGTCGGCGTTGTCATCGCTGTTGTCAACGCCCGCGTCGCAGGCTTCAACCCCCACCTGCACGAAGCCGTCGCCGCAGCTGGCCGAGCGACAGTCGTTGAGGCAGGAATCTGAATTGCCAACGTTACCGTCATCGCAGGTTTCGCCTGAGTCGACCACGCCGTCGCCACAGGACGAAAGACTGCAGTCGCTCCGGCAGGAATCGCCCTGCGCGTCGGAGTTGGCTGCACCATCGTCGCAGGACTCTGTGCCCTGCTGGAGAAATCCATCGCCGCAGGAGGCTGCACGGCAGCTGTCGAGACAGGAGTCGCCGTTGTCGACGTTCCCGTCATCGCAGGTCTCGCCCGAATCGGTGACACCGTCGCCACACAAGGGCTGGGTGCAGTCGCTCCGGCAAGCGTCCGGCGTTTCATCGCTGTTAGCAACTCCCGCGTCGCAGTCTTCAACGCCCAGGCGCAACACGCCGTCGCCGCAGCTGGCCGGCTCGCAGGAGGAGAGACAGCCGTCGGAATCAGAAGAGTTGCCATCGTCGCAAAGCTCAGCGTCAGTCTGCACGTAGCCGTCGCCGCAGGAAGCCTCGCGGCAATTAGACAGACAGGAATCGGCTTCATCGGCGTTGCCGTCGTCGCAGGCCTCGCCCTCGTCAACGACTCCATCACCGCAGTTGGCCAACAGGCAGTCGCTGCGGCAGCCACCGGGGTTCGAGTTCGAGTTCAACTCACCGTTGTCGCACTGCTCTACGTCGATCTGCAGAAACCCATCGCCGCAGCCCGGCAACGTGCAATTCGACAGGCAGTAGTCATTGTTGGAGGCATTGCCGTCGTCGCAGAACTCGCCGCCATCTACCACGCCGTCGCCACAGCTGGCCAGGGTGCAATCACCGCGGCAGGAGTCTGACTTGTCGTCACTGTTGTCGGCACCCGCATCGCAAGCCTCGACTCCGCCCTGTACCAGGCCATCGCCGCAGAAGGCAACGCGGCAACCATCGGTGCAGGAGTCACTATTGTTGCTGTTACCGTCATCACAGCTCTCGCCGTTATCAGTCACGCCATCGCCGCAAAACGGCAACGTGCAATCACTGCGACAAGTGTTCGACGCGGTGTCTGAGTTGGCCACGCGGAAGGGGCCGTACTGTCCGTCACCGCTGTCACACTGCTCGACGCCCTCCAACCTAAAACCATCGCCACAGGTCGCCACACTGCAGTCCTGCAGGCAGGCGTCACCGTCGTAGCTGTTGCCGTCGTCGCATGCTTCGTTGGAATCAACCACGCCGTCACCGCAAACCGACACCGTGCAATCGGTCCTGCACGAGTTGGGAACGGTATCGTTGTTGGCCACACCCTCATCGCAGCTTTCCACGTCCAATTGGGTAAAGCCGTCGCCACAGCTGGCGGCTTCGCAGCTCGCCAGGCAGGCATCACCGTTGTCATCGTTGCCATCGTCGCAGCTTTCGTTGCTGTCCGTTACGCCGTCTCCGCAGCTTGCCAGCGTGCAATCATTGCGACAGGCGTCCGCAAGCTCGTTGCTGTTGTCGGCGCCCGCGTCGCAGGCTTCGCCGCCCTGCACGAATCCGTCGCCGCATGAGGCTGCGTCACAATTGTCGAGGCAAGCGTCGCCGTTATCCGTGTTACCGTCGTCGCAGGCCTCGCCGGCATCGGACACGCCGTCACCGCAGGAAGGCAAACTGCAATCGCTGCGGCAGAGGTCGGCCAATTCGTCGCTGTTATCCACGCCCGCATCGCAGGCTTCCAGATCAAGCTGGACAAAACCGTCGCCGCAACTGGCCGCTACACAAGTAGCCAGGCAGGCATCACCGTTGTCGGCGTTTCCATCGTCGCAGTTCTCGTTGGCGTCGATTACTCCATCACCGCAGCTGGCCGCCGTGCAATCACCGCGGCAAGCGTCAGCCTGCTCGTCACTGTTGGCCACGCCCGCGTCGCAAGCTTCTACGTCAAGCTGGACAAAACCGTCGCCGCAACCCGCCGTTTCACAAGTAACCAGGCAAGCGTCACTGTTGTCGGCATTGCCATCGTCGCAGCTCTCGTTGCTGTCTGTTACCCCGTCGCCGCAGCTGGCCGCCGTGCAATCATTGCGACAGGCATCTGACTGCTCATCGCTGTTGTTGACGCCCGCGTCGCAGGCTTCTACGTCAAGCTGGACAAAACCGTCGCCGCAACCGGCTGTTTCACAAGTAGCCAGACAGGAATCACTGTTGTCAGCGTTTCCGTCGTCACAGCTCTCGTTGCTGTCTGTTACCCCATCGCCGCAATTCGCCAGCGTGCAATCATTGCGACAAGCATCTGACTGCTCATCGCTGTTGTTGACGCCCGCGTCGCAGGCTTCTACGTCGGCTTGCACAAAACCGTCGCCGCAACCGGCTGTTTCACAAGTAGCCAGGCACGCATCGCCGTTGTCAGCGTTGCCGTCGTCACAGCTCTCGCCCGCGTCGACCACGCCGTCGCCACAGCCAGCCAGAGTGCAGTTGTTGCGGCAGGCGTCCACCTGCCGATCGCTGTTAAGAACTCCACCGTCGCAGGCTTCTACCTCGGCTTGCACAAAACCGTCGCCGCAGCTCGCGACTTCGCAGTTAGCAAGGCAGGCATCGCCGTTATTAGCGTTCCCATCGTCGCAGCTCTCGCCCGCGTCGACCACGCCGTCACCGCAGCTGGCCAGCGCGCAATCGATCCTGCAGGAGTCAGCGTTGTTGTCACTGTTATCAACGCCAGCGTCACAGGCTTCAACACCTTTTTGCACGAAACCATCGCCGCAGGAGGCCAGCTCACAGCTGGCCAGGCAGGTGCCCAGGTTGTGGCTACTGGCATCGTCGCAGCTCTCGCCCGCGTCGACCACGCCGTCGCCACAGCTGGCCAGCGCGCAATCGTTGCGGCAGGCGTCGGCCTGCTCGTCGTTATTGTCTGCACCCGCGTCGCAGGCTTCTACTTCAATCTGGACGAAACCGTCGCCGCAGAAAGCAGGCCGGCAGCTGACCAGGCAAGCATCAAAGTTGTCGGCGTTGCCATCGTCGCAAATCTCGCCCACATCGGCCACGCCATCACCGCAGGAAGCAGGCTGGCAGTCAGTCCGACAGGAGTTGGGCAGCAGGTCGCTGTTGGCCATGCCCCTGTCGCAGCTTTCTACATCCAGCTGGACGAAGCCGTCGCCGCAGGAAGCAGCCTCGCAGCTCGAGAGGCAAGAATCGCTGTTGTCGGAGTTGCTGTCGTCGCAGCTCTCGTCGCTGTCTGTTACCCCATCGCCACAACTGGACGTCGTGCAGTCGCTACGGCAGGCGTCGGCCTGGGTATTGCTGTTATCTACACCAGCGTCACAAGCTTCTACGCCGGCTTGCACAAAGCCATCGCCGCAAGCCGCGGCCTCGCAGTTAGCCAGGCAGGAATCGCTGTTGTCTAGGTCGCCGTCGTCGCAAACTTCACCCCCGTCGACCACGCCATCGCCGCACATCGGCAATGTGCAATCGCTACGGCACTGGTCGGCGAGAAGGTCGCTGTTGAGCACCCCGCTGTCGCACTGTTCGATCCTGGCCTGG
>DUBO01000002.1:40852-46201 GCA_012960245.1 Candidatus Binatota bacterium
GCTCGAGAGGCAAGAATCGCTGTTGTCAGCGTTGCCATCGTCACAGCTCTCTACATCGGCCTGGGTAAAACCATCGCCACAGGAAGCAGCCTCGCAGCTCGAGAGACAAGCATCTGTGTTGTCAGTGTTGCCGTCATCGCAGCTCTCTACATCGGCCTGGGTAAAACCATCGCCGCAAACCGCAGCCTCGCAGCTCGAGAGACAAGCGTCCGTGTTATCAGCGTTGGCATCGTCGCAGCTCTCTACATCGGCCTGGGTAAAACCATCGCCGCAGGAAGCAGCCTCGCAGCTCGAGAGGCAAGAATCGCTGTTGTCAGCGTTGCCATCGTCACAGCTCTCTACATCGGCCTGGGTAAAACCATCGCCGCAGGAAGCAGTCTCGCAGCTCGAGAGGCAGGCATCTGTGTTGTCAGTGTTGCCGTCATCGCAAGCCTCGCCCGCGTCGACCACACCGTCGCCGCAGGATGCCAGCAGGCAATTACTGCGGCAGGGATAAGCGGCTACATCGTTGTTGTCGGCCCCGAAATCGCACTGCTCAAAATTAACCTGGAGAAAACCATCACCGCAGCTGGCCGACGCGCAGGTCGAAAGGCAGGAATCGCTGTTGTCAGCGTTACCGTCGTCGCAGACTTCGCCCTCGTCGACCACGCCGTCGCCGCAGGAAGCCGGCTGGCAGTTTGATCGGCAGGAGTCTGGCAGAAGGTCGCTCACCAACACGCCCGTGTCGCAGAGTTCAAACTCGACCTGAACAAAACCGTCGCCACAAGCAGCGGAGTGGCAGTTGGCAAGACAGGCATCACTGTTGTCGGTGTTGCCGTCGTCGCAAGTCTCGCCCGCATCGATCACGCCGTCACCACAGCTGGCCAGCGCGCAATCGTTGCGGCAGCTGTCAGCCGCCACATCACTGTTGTTTACGCCCGCGTCGCAGGCCTCCACTTGCGCCTGGACAAAACCGTCGCCGCAGGCAGCCGCCACGCAGTCCGAAAGGCAAGCGTCGTCGTTGTCAGAATTACCGTCATCGCAGGACTCGGCAGTATCGACCACACCGTCGCCGCAACTGGCCAGCACGCAATCGTTGCGACAGCGGTCTGCCGTCACATCACTGTTGTCTACACCCGCGTCGCAGGCCTCGACTTCCGCCTGCACGAAACCGTCACCACAAGACGCAGCCTCGCAGTTGGAAAGACAAGTATCGCTGTTGTCCGCGTTGCCGTCGTCGCAGACTTCGCCCGCGTCGACAACGCCGTCGCCGCAGCTAGCCGCCGTACAATCGTTGCGACAACTATCTGCCGCCATGTCACTGTTGTCTACACCCGAATCGCAGGCCTCGACTTCCTCCTGCACGAAACCGTCGCCACAGGTAGCCGTCGCACAGCTGGCGAGGCAGGTGTCGCTATTGTCAGTGTTGCCGTCGTCGCAAGTCTCGCCCGAGTCAACCACGCCGTCACCGCAGCTGGCCACCGTGCAATCGCCGCGGCAACTGTCTGCCGCGATATCGCTGTTGGCCAAGCCCGCGTCGCAAGCCTCCACTTCCGCCTGCACGAAACCGTCACCGCAGGCAGCCGTCGCACAGCTGACGAGGCAGGCATCGCTGTTGTCAGTGTTGCCGTCGTCACAGGTCTCGCTCGCGTCAACCACGCCGTCGCCGCAGCTGGCCACCGTGCAATCGCCGCGGCAGCTATCAGCCGTTACATCACTATTGGCCGGGCCCGCGTCGCAAGCCTCCATGCCCAGCTGGACGAAACCGTCACCGCAGGAGGCCGCCTCGCAGCTGGCCAGGCAGGCATCGCTGTTGTCAGTGTTGCCATCGTCGCAGGCCTCGCCCGAGTCGACCACACCGTCACCGCAGCTGGCCACCGAGCATCCGCTGCGGCAGCTATCAGCCGTTACATCACTATTGGCCGGGCCCGCGTCGCACGCCTCGGCTCCCACCTGCAAATAGCCATCACCGCAGGCAGCCGCCTCGCAGCTGGCCAGGCAGGCATCACGGTTGTCGGTGTTGCCGTCGTCGCAGGCCTCACCAACATCGACAATTCCGTCACCGCAGGAAGCCACGCGACAGTCAGTGCGACAAAGGTCGCCGATCTGGGTACCGTTACCGGTGCCCGCATCGCAGGCCTCTACGCCGACCTGTACGAAGCCGTCGCCGCAGAACGCGTGCTCACATTTCGCTGTGCAGCTATCATCGTTTGAAATATTGCCGTCGTCGCAGCTCTCGCCCGTATCGACAACTCCGTCACCACAGGAGGGCAGCGAACAGTCATTGCGGCAAGCGCCGGCGACAATATCGCTGTTGGCGTCTCCGCCGTCACAGGACTCCACGCCAACGAATACAATCCCATCACCGCAAGTGGCCAAGCCACAGTGGGCCAGGCAGGAATCGCTGTCGTCGGCGTTGGCGTCGTCGCAAGCCTCGCCCGAATCGACCACGCCGTCACCACAGGCGGGCAAAACACAATCGCTCCGGCAACTGCCGGGGAGCAAATCGCTGTTGAAGCTACCCGAGTCGCATTCTTCTGAGCCTGCCTGCACCACGCCGTCTCCGCATGAAGCCGCGCGGCAGTCGTCAAGGCAGACGTCGCTGTTGTCGCTGTTGCCGTCGTCACAGGATTCTCCGGTGTCGACCACTCCGTCGCCGCAGGAGGGCTTCGAGCAATCCACCCTGCAGGCATTGGGGAACATGGCGCTGTTTCTGTCGCCCTCGTCGCATTCTTCCATACCCACGAACAGGTAGCCGTCACCACAAACCGGGCGAGTGCAATCTGCAATGCAACCGTCCTGGTCAGAGCTGTTTCCGTCGTCGCAGGCCTCTCCAAAATCGGCCACGCCGTCGCCGCAGGAAGGCAGACTGCAATCGGTACGACAAACGTCGGCCGTGCCGTCGTTGTTGTCTGCGCCAGCATCACACTGCTCTACGTCGACCTGAATAAAACCATCGCCGCAAACCGCGGTCGCGCAAATGTCGAGACAGGAATCGGTGTTGTTGGCGTTACCGTCGTCGCAGACTTCGTCGCCATCCAGCACGCCGTCACCGCAAGAGGGCAAGCGGCAGTCGACCCTGCAGGAATCCGCCGTCGAGTTGCTGTTGTCCTTGCCGTCATCGCACTGCTCAAGAGAAGCCAGGACCTGCCCATCTCCACAACGAGCCTTGCGACAGTTGTTGAGACATTCGTCGCTGTTGTTCGAGTTCGCGTCGTCGCACTCTTCGAAACCAGCGTGCACGAAACCGTCGCCGCAACTGCGGAGCTCACAGGTCACCAGGCAGGCATCGGAGTTCGACGGGTTGCCGTCGTCACATTCTTCTCCCTCATCCAACTCCCCGTTTCCGCAGAGGTCGCCGGGCAGAACGACCACCACCGAGCCAATATCTGCCTGGATGTGATCCACCGAGTGATCGCCTGTCGGGGCGCTTTCTACCGAAACGCTATCCGCAGTGTTGTTTTCTACCACCGCGGCGGCCGCCACGTAGTCGGCTTCCAAGGGCGCCACTGCTTCAACAAGCACCGGGGCTTGCAGGCTATCAGCCAACCCGTCCTCGCTGACAACTATCTCGGCGACGGCTGCTTCACTTGTGGTTTTCGCTTTGGAAACCTCGGCAAGCGCGCCGTCGGCCAGCTCGCTCTGCTCTTGAAGTTCGTTGAGTGCCAGCTGCACCGAGTTCGAGTAGCTCGGCACAGGCTCAGCTCCAGGGGCCACTGCGTTCGTAACACTGCCCGACCAGTTGTTGGTCAAAAGCACGGCCACCGCAGCAGCTGCGAGAGCCGCACCACCGTAACCCGTCCACCGCAGCGCGGAAGCCGTAGATCCTGAGTCCTCGCCCCTGAGAGTGCATCGCTGTTCGGCCTCGGCTTTTCGAATGCAGGAAGCTGGTACCAGGGGCATTCCTTTCTCCAAGGCGATCTCCATGGCTCTCGCGGCCAGGCTGTTCACGCTGGCAGGAGTGGGCTTGCGGCCGCCGGAAAGACGGCGGATAGCACCACCACTGAAAATGTCTTCGGCTCTCGCTTCCCATGGGGCCAGGCGAGAATCGATGTAATCAACGACGTCCTCCTTGGCCAACGGTTCGAGCACTGCTCGCATGCCTACGCGCTGCCTTAACTGCCGAAGCGAGTGCCTCTTGAGTTTGGTTTCGAGAGAGGGCTCTCCGCACAGGACGATCTGCAGTATTTTCTCTGTGGAAGTTTCAAGGTTGGTGAGCAGGCGAAGTTCTTCGAGCAGCCTCTCATCGATCAGATGAGCATCGTCGATTATGGCTACGACGTTGCCCCCCTCTACGAGCGAATCGAGCAGGTAAGCGTTGAGCTTGTCGAGCAGGCTCATACGGCGGCTGTCGTCGGTGTCCAGGCCCAGCTGGACGCAGAGGTATTCGAGCAGTTCGTCGAAACCGAGCCCCGCGTCGAACACGCATACAACCTCGGCCTCGCCCTCGAGCTCGTCGGCGACGCGCTGCAGGAGCGACGTCTTGCCGGTTCCCTGGTCACCCACGAGAGTGATAAAGCCCTTGCGCGACCGTATTCCGTGCAGCAACGAAGCCACCGCCTCACGGGTGTTGGCGCTATCAAAGCAACTCTCGTCCTGCCGATCGCTGCCGAAAGGCTTCGAGTTCATATCAAAAATTCTGTCGTCCATACCCCTGGTCTCCCTGGATTGGCCCATGTCAGGGCCAAATACCCATAGCTGCATGAGCAATGGACGTGCCACCGCATGGGAGGGAGGAGACGGAGAGCCGGAAGCTGGGCTAAGTGCCGTAAAGACTTGTTATCACGGCTGTTTTGCAGGTTGGTGGCGGGCTGGTGGCGGGCTGAAAAGCTACCGGCAGCGGTTCAACAGCTCCCCTTGCTGGACATTTATGAACAGCAGAGAGCTGGCGGCAGGCTAGTACCGAACCTTCAAAAGCGAGCCCATGCCTGCCATGGCCAGCGTGTGCTGTATGACCTCCGCCTGTCCGGCGGTCGGGTAGTGTCCCAGGACGACCCGGTACAAGGGCTTGCCGTTCCTTTCGGTCCGGCTCACACGCACGCCCGGTACTACCTGGGCGGCTGCTTCCATGAACTCCTCGGCATTGGCCAGCGAAGTAAACGCACCCAGTTGCAGACTGAAATCGGTAAGGTCCAGGTCCTCGGCCTGCGTAGACAGCTCGGGCAGCTCGGCTGGCGCGGCCTCGCAGCTCGAGAGACAAGCGTCCGTGTTGTCAGCGTTGGCATCATCGCAGCTCTCTACGTCAATCTGGGTAAAACCATCGCCGCAGGAAGCAGCCTCGCAGCTCGAGAGGCAAGCGTCCGTGTTGTCAGCGTTGGCATCATCGCAGCTCTCTACGTCAATCTGGGTAAAACCATCGCCGCAGGAAGC
>DUBO01000003.1 GCA_012960245.1 Candidatus Binatota bacterium
CGGCCTGCTTAATACAACCGCTGTTATCTTTTGCCTGGGCCGACGAAACCTTGGCGGCGCCCTTGTTCATGGCGTTGACGCAGGCCTGCGAAGATTTGTCCAGGGGTTGCGCGCCGGCAGCACCGGCGACCAGCAGGAGGGCCGCGCATAGAGTACAGGTCCGCTTCACCCGGTCACGGTGGCACACCCCGTGGTCTACTGGAAGCCGGGTTTTTTACCTTACATCACCTGCATCTTCGCCCGCCCCCCCACCGGGGGAGTACGCGCACAATCGCCATTTCCCCGCCTCCTGAGCGAGCAGGCCGGTTTTGTCTGCGGCTCGGTGCTCTTCGTTGGCGTCTGGCACGCTTCGCAATTATAGGAATCCTTCCCGGGGGGCGTGATTTGCTTATAGGACTACAAATGGTGTTTCAGAATTTCGGGCGGCGCTCGCCCGACGGCGAGCTCGTGCAGAGCGAACTGCGCATGGACGAGGGCCTGGGAGAACGAATCGCCGCCGGCGAGAGCATCGACGGCGACGACATGTACTTCCGCAGCACCCCTTACTTCGAGACCACGTCCGAGAAGTACGCCTGGATGAACGACATCGTGTGTATTGGCCGCATGGCCGCGTTCGGAGGCGGCAAGGCCAGCTACGAAGTTTTCCAGGTGTTGTAGCAGCCCCGGCACAAGGAGAAGTCGAGAGCCTACCTTCCGTAAACGCCCACGTGTTTCTGCACCCGTTCTGTATACGCGTGCAGCTGGCTATAGCTTTCCGCGATCTCGCAGAACCAGGTCGGAGGCTGGTTGTCGTAAACACCCGCCATGAATCCGGCTATCGTAAAATCGTATACGCATGGCTTGTCGCCGAACAAAAACCCACTGGCAGGCACGGCGTGTTCGAGCGCTTCGAGGTCACGGGCAACAAACCCTCGTTGCTCTTCCAGCGTGTGCCGGCCCAGGCCGTGAAGGTGCAAGGTCCGACGCATCTGCCGCTGCGCTACACCGGCGACGAGCGGTCGAACAATTCGAGGAGCAATGTGAAAAAATCCTTCGACGATGTTGGGAAACCATTCGTCATCGAGCCAACGGCTGGCAACGAACAACCAGTACAGATGATCGTCGACCAGCCGCGCAAGCGCCAGCCCATGCGCACGGTCGCGATCGCTTAGCCCTCTGTAGACGGCGCCCTGGGTGATTTCATCCAGGTACTCGGTGATGAGTTCCGAGTCAGCGATCACGCGCTTGTCCGTGACCAGGTAAGGCAGTTTGCCCTTGGGCGCCTTGCGGGGGTCGAGCTGCACGTCCATCTCGAAAGGCAGGCCCAGTGACGTCAGCAGCATTTCGACCTTCAAACAGAACGGACTGACGTTGCGAAGGCCGAAGGCCCCTCCCAGGGTGAACAACGTCATTGACGGAACGTGGGGCTGGGCGTCGCTACCAGGCATGAAGATTCTCCTTTCTAAGATCCGGGATTTTAAGAACCACGAGCTTACCACCCTTGCCGCCCGCCTGTCGACGGATAAGCCCCCCATGTGGGTGGCTCCCCCCCTTCACTCCCGGTGTTTATCCAAACCCCAACTGAAGGCGCCGGGACGGACTTTCAGTTAGCGGCCGGCTCGACCACCGCGGGCGGCTCGACCACCGCGGGCGGTTTGACGAGGTGGTATCGCCGGATCGCCGGTTTGTCTATACGGGTCGAGAGCCCGCCTGGCCATTCGACTTCTATTGCCGACACCGACTGCAACGAGCCCAGGCCAAAATGCTTCTGCAGTGCGTGTTGCGCAGAAAAAGAGTCACCGGTTACTATGCGCGCGATCCGCCGGCCGCCACTTTCCAGTTCCACGGCGATTCGCGCGCCTAACGGCGAAGGCCCACCCGCGCGGTCGGCCAGGCGGACACCGATCCAGTTGTCGTCGCCAGGCCACCGGTTGCGCAGCAGGTGCAGGCGCGGCTTGTTGGATCCACCCTCGTAGTCGTGTTCGACCACCAGAAGGTCGACCCGCCCGTCCAGGTCGAGGTCGTCGGCCACGACGGCGCGGCCGTCGATCTCGTCGGCGACGCCCATGAGATAACCCACGTTGGTAAAGTCGCGCCCCGCGTCACTCATGTAGAGCACGTTGTGCTCAAAGCCGTTCCACGACCACTCGTTGCCTATCTTCGAGGACGTGTTCTGGAAGAAAGACTGGCGCGCTGGATCGGGGACAGCGGCCGCCATGTAAATGTCCTGCGTCCAGAAGCGGGTGCAGTAGTCCTTGGCCGAGTTGCCACTACGAAAGCCGTTGGCGACAAATATATCCACGTCCGAGTCATTGTCGAAATCAAGCGAAGCCGTTCCCCAAGCCCAGCCTGAGCGCGCCACGCTGTCCTTGAAAGCCGGCGCGACCAGGCGGGCGGTGCTGGTACCCAGGAGCATGCGGTTTCCAAAGGTCATGGGTCTGCGCATTTCCTGGTGTCGTGCGAAGCCCTCGGGCCCAGCGTTCATGAAGTCGAGTCGCCGCGCGGTAGTCGAACTCATGCCGATCATGTACATGTCCAGCAATCCGTCCAGGTCGTAGTCTGCAAACGAGTGGCCCATGCCGAACCCCGCGCCGTCGTCGATTACCTGGTCGGTAGCATCACTAAAATGACCACTGCCGTCGTTGAGATAGACGTCGGCCCCGGCGAAATCGCTGACGGTTACGAGGTCCAGGTCGCGGTCGCCATCGATGTCCACCAGCGAACCGCTCAGTACGCGGCGGTAACGCTTGGTGCCCATGTCGGCCGCCGCGCTGCCATCTTCGAAGTGGCCATCACCGGTGTTCAACAGCAGGTAAGAGGGGTAGCCGTCGCGCGCGTCGTAATAGGGCTGGGGCAAGGTGCCAGCGAGGTAGGCTATCTTGTACTGGCCGGCCCAGACGTCGAGGTCACCGTCACCGTCCGCGTCCCCGGCGGTGAGCACCTGCGGGTTGGCCAACGGGCTCGAGGTGGCCTTTACCGGGTGCGGCTGCGTGGGAAACCTACCGCCGCTCGCCCCCTCGTAAAGGTGCAGGTACTCGCCGCGTGCCCCGCTGAGAAGGTCGAGGTGACCGTCACCGGTAAAGTCGGCCAGCACGGCGGCTGTTATATTGCCCTCGATGTTAGCGGGCCGGTCGAGCAGCGGGGCCTCGTCAAATCGCCAGTCGCCCTTGTTCCAGTAGACCGTGTTCATGCCGGGCAGTACCACGTCGGAGTAACCGTCACCGTCCAGGTCGTGGACCAGTAGCGGCGGGACGTAGCCCAGGTCCCAAGTGGCCGCTTTTTCGAAGGTGGGATTGCCGGTCCGTTCAAATATCTCGATCGACGACGCATCGATACTGCGCGCTATGGGAAAACCGTTAGCGTCGCCGAGCCCCGACCAACGGACATCGAGTTCTCCGCGTATCGAGGCGCGGTGCCCGCGCTCGGCCTGGATGCAGTCGATAGCGAAGGTAACCAGTGACCGGGCCCCGGCCGTTTCATCATACGAAAACCGGGTATGATGCCACTCGGTCTGCTCGATGCGATAACCGCGTTCTTTCCAGTCGGTCAGAAACAGCCGCCACTGCTCCCGGTCGAGAGCGCGCGCGGGCGAGCCGAATCGCGTGGCGCTTACTCCCTGGCCCAGGATGCGAGTCGGCCCCGGCCGGCCGATCAGCAGCGTGTCCTGTAAACTGAAATTACCCAGCACCTCGAAGGCGTCGTCAGCCCTGCGCAGTTCATCCCACAGCCTGACGAAAGCCTGTTCATATACCTGCGCCCTGACTTCTCCGGACCAGACGGTCCGGTCCCTCAGCCTGCGCTCGTCGACTATGCGCTGCACCTGTTGATCAATACTTGTCCGTTTTTCCTTGGAGGTGGTCTTGGGGTCGCGCGACTCGCTGCCGGGTGGGGCGGCGCCGACCAGCATCGCTGAGCCCACGGATCCCAGGATCATCGCTAAACAGGACGCTGCGATTATATGCTTTGACGAAGTCATGATCGTTGCACTACATGACAGTGGTCAGCAGGGCGCGCAACAAGTGCGGAGACTCGAAGAGCCCCACTTGCGAAATCGCCCCCCCCACACGTGGCAGGCTATTTTGAGGACGATGTTAATCGGCTGCACGTATTAATTCACAGGTTCACTCGCGTAAGGAAGGATCAGGGGGAGGGGAATCAAAAAAACCAGATTCTCCCTTGACACAACGATTAAAGGGGTAAGAGTGGCTAGCGGGAATACTCGCTGGAGGTGGGGGCTTACCTCACCCGGCGTTCGCCTGGGAGTTATAAATGACAAATAGCAGGTATCGGGTTGTTGCTTTCTTCGCCGCCGCGTTACTGGCAGCGGTCGGACAGGCCTCGGTCTCATCGGCGGCCCCGGTCGTTGACGGTGTGATCAACGTTGGCGAGTACGCCCAGTCGGTTGTCGTTGACAGCACTCCTGACCTGGGCGGCGTGTACGACGCGGGTAGCTCGGGTAGCTTCGCCGGCGGCACGGTAAACTGTCACGGTGACTGGGCCCTGTACTGGGACTGGGATGCCACCAACCTTTACCTCGCTGCCGATCCGATGGGCGCACCCAGCAATTGTGCGGACACGGTGTTTGGCGCGTTGTTCAACCCGACCCTCGGCGATCCCAACGATTCGCCTACCGGCTGCGAGGCTTGCACGGGTACATTCTACGGCAACGGGATGACAGACGGGCATTTCGCTGCCGAGTGCGTAGCCGGCCAGTTTAATATTTCGGGAGGGGAGTCGTCTTTTCTAGCCACACCGCCGTCGAGCACCTGGACCTACGTGCAGAACCCGGTCAGTACCACGATCAACGCGATCGAGTGGTCGATACCGCGGGCTGACCTCGACAAGTTCGGGGATACCACCTACACAGACTCACCCGAGTTTGCGTGCATGTGGTTTCGTGCGTCGGCCTTTGATTCACGCGGGGTAAGCGACAGTATCGGGCCAGGTGTCCGGACCATATGGTTGGCACTGAACCCCGCTGCGGCACCCTGTGCGCTTTCGGCCGACCCTCCGCCGACTTGCGGCGCGGTGTGCGGTGATGGCACCCTTGAACTTTTCGAAGAATGTGACGACGGGAACACCGACGTCGGCGACGGTTGTGACGACAGTTGCGAGCTGGAGCCCCCGCCGGCCTGCGAGACGCAGGACAACGTCCTGAGTTCAATCGATGGGGGCGTGGCACCGGTGGCAACCAGCGTGTGGTCGGACGAAAACGGGCTGCCGTCGTCCGCGCCCGGGGCTTTCGACATGGACGAGGCCACCTTGTGGAACAGCGACTGGGGGGGGCCGGGATTTGAGCCCACCGAGGGCTACGGTAGCCATTCCTATCTGTACGCCGAGCTCGCCTCGGCCGTGACCATCAACCAGGTACGCATCGTCCAGGATACGACAAACAGCGACGCGATCGATATTTACGTGAGTGATGACCCGGCGGCGGCGGAGGGTTCGCTGACGGGGTGGACGCTGGTGGCCGGACTTACCGGTCAGAGTGCCGGTACCGAGCTTGTCAACATAGCTGCCGTGTCGGCGTCCAAGGTGAAGATGGTCTTCCCGGTCGCGGGCAACAGTGGCGATGCTCGCATCATGGAATTCCAGGCCCGTTTTTGTTGTGCTACTGACTTGGACTGCGACGACGGCGTGGGTTGCAACGGGATTGAAACCTGTGACCTCACGACGGGTAGCTGCCTGGCGGGTGCGCTGCCTTGCCAGGGCGACTGCGACACGGGTGTGTGTACCGAGCCGGGTCTCTGTACGGCTGTGCCGGTATCAACCGCCTGCGATTCGGGGCTTGACACGTGTACGGTAGACGATAGCTGCACGGGCATTGCCAGTTACCCGCAGGGGAACTGTCCCAACAACGGTGGCGGCGGAGACACGGATGAAGACCTGGTCTGCGATCTCGATGATGATAATACGTCGCCGGGCCTTTTTACTCTGCTGCGGGTGAAGTTGAAACCTGACGGCGCTTCGTCGGGTGACGACGGAAAAGCGGTGGTGACCGCGTTGCTCGCCGACTCCGATTCCGAGGGCAGTTTTATTACCAACCTCCTCGCCGGGACCAACACGATGGACCTGGTCGATTCGGACAGTTGGAGTGTCCCTTTGCCATTGGAGAACTGCTCGTCGCATTCCTCGAAGCTGCGCAGGGTTCGTTGTCGCTCCACCGACGGCCGCGTGCGTGCCACGGCAACGAAGAAGAAGCGTCTCAGCGAGCACCTGTTCGTAGTGCGGATAAGGGCGAACAAACTGACCAGTGCCGAGACGGGCCCGGCCGGCGCCACCAACCCGGTCGCCCCGGTGACGGTAAGCCTGGTCCACGGATTCATCACTAGGGTCGATGCTATCGACGGATGCACGTTGGTGTCAGCCGGCCAGGACCGTAAGCGGCTGGTGTGCAGCGAATGATGGGCTCACGGCTTAGTTCGGCCACCGGGGCACGGACGGAGAAATACAATATGGAAGCAAGTAGATTGAATCCGGTACTTCGGCGGTTACAAGCCCTCTCGGTTGCCCTGACGATCGCAGTGCTGGTGGGTGTTCTCGTCGTTGAAAAGGCGACTGCGCAGGTCTGTACCAGCGAAGACAACTTGCTCAGCTCGGTTGATGCTGGGGTGGCGCCGGTCCTGACCGACGTGTGGTCCGACGAAGACGGGTTGCCGTCTGACGCCGCGAAGGTATTTGACATGGACTCGGGCACCTTCTGGAACAGCGACTGGTTCGGTGCGAATTCTGAGCCGCTTGAAGGTTACGGAGACCACTCCTACCTGATCGCCGAGTTTTCTTCACCAGAGGTTATCAACCAGTTCGTCATCGAACAGGACGCCACCACGAGCGAGGCCCTGGACATATACGTGACCACGGATGCCTCGGCGGCCTCCTCTTCGTTAACCGGGTGGACACAGGTCGCCAGCCTCACTGGATTGGGAGCCGGTACCGAGGTTGTCGACATATCGGCGGTGACTGTCCTCAAGACCAAGTTGGTTTTTCCCTCAGGTGGCAATACCGGCGACGCGAGGATCCTGGAGTTCGCGGCCCGCCTTTGCGGTTGTTCCTCTGACCCCGACTGCGACGATAGCCTGGCGTGCAACGGTGTCGAGACCTGTGACCTCGGCAGCGGTAACTGCGTGGTCGGCACTCCACCATGCACGGCCCCGTGCGACGCGAGTTGTACAGAGCCGGCCGGCACCTGCGTCCCTGAACCGGACGCGACCGGCTGTGACAGTGGTAGCGACACCTGTAGTGAACTGGACGAGTGCCTGGGCGGCGTTTGCGTCAATACGGGCGGTGGAAGCGATACTGACGGTGATGGGATCTGCGACACGGACGATCTCGACACGACCCCGGGTTCGTTCGTCATCAAGAGCGTAGTGTTGAGACCTGCAAGGGCTTCAAAGAGCAACGGGCTCGCCCGTATCACCAGCAGCTTCATCAGCGAAAACGACACCGGTGGAGGCCTTGTTGATACGATGCTGGCCGGTAACGCTTTTGTCACTGTCAGTGACCAGGGCGGTTTCTCCAGCACGATAAGCTTAACCGGCTGCGCGTCGTCTGCTAACGGTGCGCGGGTGATGTGCCGATCGGTCGACAAGCTGGTCAGGGCCGTGCTCAAGCCGCTGCGGGGCATCGGGGTTCCACTAAACGGGGGTGCGTCGTTGTTTGTGTCCAAGTTCAGGCTGCGCGCGAAGGGCCTTGACGCTGCTTCGACTGGCGTGGTTGTTCCAACCGGGCCGGCAGACGTGGGCCTGTTCGCCAATCCGGTTGCCCGTCGTGACAGTGTCTCCCTGTGCCAGCCGAGGGGTCCTCGTAAGCTTTTCTGCACGAAGAACTGACGCGCACGTAAACCCCAGCCCGCTGGAATCGGCAAACCCTACCGTGGACTCAGGCCCGGCGGTGGGGCAGGTTCGTTGCCGCTATGGGCGGAATTACAAAAGGATCTGACTTCAGAATACGACGCGACGACTGGTCGCGCTGCGAATTCGTGACCAACGAGCTGAACCTTGAGCCGCCGGCGGGTGGCGTGCTGTTTCGCGTGGATCGCTTCGCGTTGACCGCCAACAACATCACCTACGCGGTGGCCGGTGACATGCTCGATTACTGGGGCTTCTTTCCGGCCGATGAGGGCTGGGGGCGTATACCGGTGATGGGATTTGCCGACGTGCTCGCGTCGAGTCACCCGGCCGTCGCGGTGGGCGAGCGCGTGTTCGGTT
>DUBO01000004.1 GCA_012960245.1 Candidatus Binatota bacterium
ACACCACAGCACCAGATATGGCCATTTTGAAGCCCCCAGCCATTCACTCCCGGTGTTTACCCGAACCCCAGCCGCGCGTTTGAATGGGGCTGTGTTGCCAGAGGCCGTGTCACTTAGATCAGGAGCACGGTGATTGCTGGCGAGAGACAATCCTCGCCTTGAATCGTCACCGCGGCGACCAGAGATCGTGGAGGCGGGGGGAATCGAACCCCCGTCCGAAAGCACTCCACACCAGCGTCTACATGCTTAGCGCGTGTTTTTTATCTCAGACGGTGATCCCGACACGCACGCCGTGTCACCGTCCCAGCCACTCCACAGGTTCGGCTGGGGAGGTCTGCGGCCGACCCCCTTGCCTATCCCGCTAATACCCGCCCCCGACCGACCGCGGGAAATTTCGGCCGGGGACGCTCACGGCAACTTAGGCCGCGAGAGCGTATTCGTAATCGTCCGCAGTTAAATCTGCAGCCTGCCTTTTTAACGAGGGTACAGACCTCGACATGCAACCAGAGCTTCATCACTCCCGTCGAACCCAGTTCGCCCCCAGGATCGTCTAGTGAATCTGCCGGCCGGAAAAACCGGCCAACCCAGTAAATATAGGACCGTACGGGCCACTTGGCAAGGCCCCCTGTCGAGTTGACGCTAGAGCTTGTAGAGCTCGGCGCAGTTGTCGTGCACCACGCGGGCCAGCTGGGCATCGGTCAGGCCCTCGCCCACGGCAGCGATTGCCCGATCAGACCTGGGCCAGGTGGAGTCGGAGTGGGGAAAATCGTTTGCCCACATGATGCGCTCTATGTTGCACATGTCGGCCATGTGCCCCACCACCGCGTCGTCCTGAAAGGTGACGTAGATGTTCTCGCGAAAGTACTCGCTGGGCACCTTGGTAATGCCACCGGGCTTGAGCCAGAAGCGGTGGCGGTTGTAGGCGTGGTCCATGCGGTAGAGATAGTGGGGCACCCAGCCGGCGTCGGCCTCCACGCACACGACCTTCAGGCGTGGATGGCGCTCGAACACGCCGCCGAACACCATCATGCCCATGATGTCCTGGCAGCCGCGGATGATAGACATGAAGCCGTTGATGTTAGGCCCCCTGCCCTCGCGCATGTTGGCGAGATCGTCGGCCTTGCTCGTGAGAATGTGAAAGCTGACGGGCAGGTCGAGGTCGACGCAGGCCTGCCAGAACGGGTCCCAGCTGGGCTGGTCGTAGTCGTCGTCGCCTACCGGGTCACCGGCCAGCATGACACCGCGAAAGCCGAAGTCCTTTATCTGCTGCAGCTCCTCGATGCCCTCGTCTATAGTGCGCACCGCCGCCTGGCCTATGCCGATGAGCCTGTCGGGAGCGCCCTCGCAGAAACCCGCCAGCCAGCGGTTGTAGGCGTCGAAGCAGGCCTTGCGGAAGTCCGCGTCAGGGTGCAGGCAGATGATCATGCCCACCGAGGGATACAGCACCTCGGCCGACACGCCGTCCTGGTCCTGGGCCTCCAGGCGCGGGCCGACCTCCCAGCCGCCGTGATTAAGATCGTCCCACTTCCGGTTTATGTCGGCCAGTTCCTCGGCCGTGCGGCCGGCGGCGTTGATCATGCTCATGGGCACCGGCATGGGGAGTCCCTCCACGACGAAGGCCGCGCCCAGGGTCTCGTGCTGTACCAGGGTGGGCTTGCGGTCGCGGAAGACCGGGTCGATGTCGTCAAAAGCCTCCGGTGGCTCGCAGATGTGCGAGTCCGCGGAAATGGCAATTATATTTTCGGCGCTGGTGGTCACGGTAATCCTCCCGATGGGCCCCCGTCGGGACCGCCAAGTGCACAGTGAGCCCGCCGTCCACCGCCGTTGCAAACGGGTCGGGGCGGCCCGCTACTCTCTTATGACCAGTCGCTTGCCCAGCCTGGTCTCAAGTGACATCGCATCGCTGGCCGGATCATCCACGACGTCGATGAGCAGCTTCGCATCGGCATAAAGCTTCTGCCATTCGCGCGGCAGGAAGACCGGTATGTCGGCCACGCGGCCTATTTCGCCGGCCCCGAAGGGAAGCAGGTAGTCCTCGTACAGGTGCGGTGCGCTGCCCTCGCAGCAGCCCCCATCAACAGTGATGGTGAGCACCCCGTCGTGCCTGCTGCGCACTGCGCGCAGGACGGCCTCTGCCTCGTCGGTGGCTTTTACCTCGCTCACTGCCAGACCACTTATCAGCCCACTACTATGCGCCCACTACTATGCGGTAGTTGACGTCGGCCACTGCCACCACCCGTCCGTCGGCGACAGAGGCAACCTCGGCGTGGGTAAAAAAGATCTCGCCGTCACTGTGCGACAGGCTGCCGTAGCCCACGAGGTCGGCGGCCGGCAAGGGGGCCAGCACGCGGGCCTGCATGCAGGGGGTCGATGCCTTGTGGGGGCCCGGGCCGGTGGTGGCCCAGGCGGCCATCGCGCCGGTGGTATCGAGCAGCGCCAGCACCGCGCCCTCGGCTACACCGCCGCCGGCGTCGAGGTTGCCCTGGGCAAGAGGCATTACGATACGCGAGCAGCTGTCGACCATGTGTTCGACGTTCATGCCCAGCCTGGCGGCGAAGGGAATCTGGCTTATGAACGGGCCCATGGGCCCCGGGTCTGCAGCTCCGTTGTCGCCCACGGCCGCGGGCAGCTCGACCCCGGCAGCGCCCATGCGTCCGCGCACACTCACCAGGCCGCGGGCTATGTCCCTGCCGGACTCACTGGAGACCGCCACATCGACGAACGCGAGTTCCTTGCCCTTCCTGAGCAAGCGCGCGGTGGCGGTTATCCCCTCTTCCCTTGCCGCCGCCAGCCACGTGACCTGCACGGCCGAGGTGTGCCAGGGGCCAGAGTCTTCACCGAGCGCTGTGCGCGCCATGGCTTGCGCCGACAACGCTATCATCGACGCGGCCACCCCTCCGTGCAGCACGTTGCCGGGGTTGGTATTGCCCTCGTCAAAGGGCAGTTCGAGCACGACCCGCTCGTCTGACAACTCGGCGGCGACTACGCCCAGCGATTTGTTGAAGGCCGAGTCGGCCAGCCATTGTTCGACGTGGTCCATTGTTTACCGCACCCCCCCTACATCCCCTCTACGCGCACGGCAGCAGGCAGGAGTGCACTGACTCTTCGCCCGGTATCTCGCGCGCCAGCGTGCGTATGGCCAGCTCGGCGTCCTCGAGTGCGAAATTGTGGGTGTGCATCTTCTCGATCGGCACGCTGCCCGATTCTATCAATCGTATGGCCGAGTCATAGGCCGACCAGGTGACACCCATGGCTCCCTTGATCGTGAGCTCCTTGAGCACTGCCTTGTCGGACACAAAACCTGGTACTTCTTTCATGCCCTTCACTCCGGCCAGCACTATGGTGCCGCCCTGCCGGGCGTAGTCGAGGCTGGCGGCCACCGGCTCGGTGGCGTAAGAGGTCACCTCCACCACCACGTCGGCACCGCGGCCGTTGGTGATTTCGCGCACGCGCTGCGCGGTGTTCTCTTCTTCGGAGTTGATGGTGTGGGTCGCCCCGAACTCGCGAGCCAGTTCTAGTTTGTTTTCGTCGGCTCCGAGGCCGGTCACTATTATGTCGCCCGCTCCCACCTGCCGGCAGGCGATCACCGACGCGAGTCCGCGCTGGCCGGGACCCAGGATCAGTACGGTGTCGCCCGGACGGGTCTGCGGCATTTCTACCGCCCAGCGAAAGCCCGCGCCCAGCGGGTTGAACATGACGGCGATCTCCGGCGGCAGGCCGGGGTCGACCTTGTGCACCACCGCGTTGGGCGCAATGTACATGTACTGCGAGTACGCACCCCACAAACCCGGCGGCTGATCGACAGGTATGTACGAATAGATCTGCCGCGTGGAGCACAGGTGGTAGCTGCCCGAGTAACAGTCACGGCAGGACTGGCAGCCGAGCATGGTCTCCACCGCCACGCGGTCGCCCACGTCGACGCCCCACCTGCGGGCGGCGCCATCGCCTATGGCCTCGATTATGCCCAGCGGTTCGTGGCCCGGGATGATGGGGTAAGGCACGGGCAACACACCGTTAAACTGCTCGTGGTCACTGCCGCAGATGCCGCAGGCCTCGACCCTCAACAGCGCGTCGTTGTCGCTGATGTCGGGCAGCGGAAACTCACGTGCCTCCAGCGCCCGCGGACCGGTCTGCACCATTGCCGTTGTTTTCTTTATAGCCATCCCATCCCCACCGGCAAGTCTCCCCGCTTACTGTCAGTTAAACAGGGCGCTGAAGTAGATCTTGTCTGGCGTGTCCTCGCCCACGTGGATGTGCTTGGTTTCCTGGAACGCCGACATACCCCAGGGGCCCAGCTCGCGGCCCACGCCACTTTGCTTGTAGCCTCCAAAGGGAAAACGGACGTTGATCATGTGGTAGTCGTTGATCCACACGGTGCCGGTTTCGAGTCGCCGGGCCACCGACAAAGCGCGCTCGGTATCGCTCGACCACACGGCCCCACCAAGCCCGTACATCGAGTCGTTGGCGATACGCACTGCCTCTTCGTCGTCGGAATAACGTATCACCGACACCACGGGGCCGAAGATTTCTTCCTGGGCGATGCGCATGCCGTTGTCCACGCCCGTAAAGATAGTGGGGTTGTAGTAGTAGCCGCTCTCCATGTCGGGGCGATCGCCGCCCAGCACGCACTCGGCCCCTGCCTCGCGGCCGAGTCCCACGTACCGCTCCACGGTGTCGAGCTGGTTACTGCTCACCATGGGGCCCATGGTGGACATCATGTCCATTGGGTCGCCTACCTGTATGCGATCGCAGGCGCTTACCATCTTGTCGACGAGTTCGTCGTGATTATTTTCCGAAACCAGCACCCGCGTGCCCGACTCGCAGACCTGGCCCTGGTGAAAGAACGTGCCGTAGCAGGCACCCAGCGCGGCGGTGTCGAGATCAGCATCGTCGAGAACGATGTTGGGCGACTTGCCGCCCAGCTCGAGGGTCACCTTCTTTATGGTGCCCGACGCCAGCTGCATGATACGACGGCCGACCTCGGTAGAGCCGGTGAACGCCACCTTACCCACGTCGGGGTGAGAGGCCAGGCGCTCGCCGGCCACGCCGCCGGGGCCACTTACGACGTTGACCACGCCGTCGGGCACGCCCGCGTCCTTGCAGATCTGCCCCAGTATGAGCGCGGTCACCGGTGTTACCGACGCCGGCTTGATGATGACCGTGTTACCAGCGGCCAGCGCTGGCGCTATCTTCCACGACGCCATCAGTATGGGGAAGTTCCACGGCACGATACCGGCGCACACGCCGATGGGTTCTCGACGCACGATGTTGCGGCTCGCTACCGGCACCGTCTCCGCGAACTCTTCTTCGTCTTTGTAGCCGCGGCATAGCCCGGAGAAATACTGAAAGGTGCCGGCGGCTCCCGGCACGTCGGCAAAACTGGCCTTGCGTATGGTGCCGCCACCGTCCTGGGCCTCGGCTGCCGCCAGGGCCTCGCCCTGCCCGTTGATGACCTCGGCCACCGCCGCCAGGATGTCGGCTCTCTCCTCGTAGCTCTTGTTTCGCCACACGCCGGACGCGTGGGCCTTGCGGGCGGCCTCAACGGCGTCGTCTACGTCGGCTTCGCCGGCGCTGGCCACCTCGGCCCAGGGCTGCTCGGTCGCCGGGTTGATGCTCTTTATGGTCCCGCCAGCCTTCGCGTCTCGATATTCTCCGTCAATAAAAAGCCCGTATTGCTCCATCAGATCCTCCTGCCGCCGGGGGGCGACGTAGAAAAGTAATGAATGCTCAATATGCTCGCGGCAACCCTCAATCAAGCTTATTCACAGTAGACCTTGACGCGGACGGCCTCCTTGTGAGACATTTAAGTTGGTGGTCAAGACGGCCGGGGTGTCCCCCGGCTGTAAACCGGAGCTTCTATTATGCCCCCTTCCCCAGACGCACCTCCTTCCAACACCCCGCCCTCCAGCACACCGGCCCCTTACAGTGGGGCCTGGTGGGTAGTCCCCGGCCGTTTGCTGGCCGGCCCCTACCCGGCTGGGAGCGACGAGGAATCTACCCGCGAGATACTGGCCGCGCTGCTCGCGGCCGGCCTGCGCTCGGTGATCAACCTCACCGAAGAAGACGAGGTAAACGGTGACGGCGAGGTGCCGCACATCCCCGCCTACGAAGACGCGCTCGAAGAAATGGGCGAAGAGTTGGGAGACGTCATCGAGATAGAGCGCTTCTCCATAGAAGAAGGCACCGCGCCCCCGGCCGACGAGATGGAGATGATCATCGACGCCATCGACAACGAGATTGACGGCCGCGACAGCCCCACGCTGCTGCACTGCACCAGCGGCAACGGGCGGGCCTGGCTGGTTGCCGGCTGCTACCTGGCGCGACACGGCATAGCCGTGGGCAAGGACGCCGTGGCCCGGCTCACAGAACTTCGCGCAGGCGATCCCGCCCTGGCGGCTGCCAAGTGCCCCGAGACCATAGTGCAGGAACGCTTCGTGTCGCGTTGGCGGCAGGACCAGTAACGCCGACATACCTGGGACAGAGCCGCCAGGGCGTTCCCGAGCGACCACCAACATGAACCTGGCAAGGCGAATCCTCGACACACTGCAAGCTGACAGCTCGCTGGCCGCTGTCTCCGGTTTGCAGGAGACCGGCTTGGACCACGGCGACAACGACACGCCCTTCCTCGCCTGGACACAAAACCGCGAGCAACTGCTCGAGCGAACCGCGCTGTGGTCGTCGCGCCTGCGACAGGAAGGCATAGAGCCCGGCCAACGCGTGCTACTCGGCCCCTCGCGCGGTCCTGAGCTGGTAGCCCTGCACCTGGCAGTGCTCTCCAGCGGCGCCGTGGTGGTGCCGCTCAACAGCTCGCTGTCGACGGCCGAGGTCGAGGAGCTGCTACCGCGCGCCCTGCCCTCGCTGATAGTTACCAGCCCCGGCATCGCCCGGCATCACGCCGCTGCGGCTGGCAACAGTGGCTGTCGGTGGCTTAGCGAAGACGAACTCTCCCCGCACGAAGACCTGGCCCCAGCACTATCGGTCGAAAGCCGACAACCGGCAGACACAGCGCTGCTGCTGTTTACCTCGGGCACCACTGGCCAGCCCAAGGGCGTGCCGTTGTCACACGGCCAACTCCTGGCCAACCTCGCCCAGCTGGCCCTGGCCTGGCAACGCAATCCAGACGACCGCCTGCTGCACCTGTTGCCGGCCCATCATTTTCACGGCCTCGTGCTGGGACTGTACGGCAGCCTGCTGGCGGGCAACGAGATCGTGCTGGCGCCGCGTTTTGACGCACGCGCCTGCCTCGACGCGATAGCCGCGCTCGATGCGAAACTGCTTATGGGCGTTCCCACCGTCTACCGGCGACTGCTGGCGGAAGCCGGCCCCGACGATTCGCTGGCGACTCTCAGGCTGGCTCTTTGTGGCTCAGCACCGCTGGACGCCCAGCTGTGGCAGCAGTTTTACGAGCGCTTCGGCGTCGAGCTGGTCGAACGCTACGGGTTGACCGAAACCGGCATCATATCGAGCAACCTGCCCGGCGACACGGCGGCCGGCAGCGCCGGGTTTCCCCTGCCCGGCACCCTCATAGCTCTTTGTGACCACGACGCGGGGACCGGCGATCACCCGATCTACCGCGAGGGAGGACCGGGCTTGCCCGCCAGTGGGCCGGGTGAAGTATGCGTGCAGGGGCCGACCGTTTTTTCGGGCTACCTGCAAAATGACGGCAGCCCGGACAACAGCGACGACGCAAACAAGGGATGGTTTCACACCGGCGATATCGGACGCTTTGATGATCGCGGGCGCCTCTACCTCGACGGCCGCATCAAGGACCTGGTCATCAGCGGCGGCTCCAATATTGTGCCGGCCGAGGTCGAGCGCCTGCTGTCAACCGTGGAGGGCGTTGCCGAAGTGGTGGTGGCTGGCCTGCCCGACGACGACCTCGGCGAGGTGCCCGCCGCCTGGATCGTGGGCGCAGCCGGTGCCGACCCGGCACTGCTCGAACGAGCCCTCACTCGGGTGGCCGACGAAAAACTTGCTCGCTATAAGAGACCGCGCCGCTACCGCTTCGTGGCCGAACTGCCGCGCAACGCCATGGGCAAGCTCGACCGCTCGGCGTTGCCGCGCGGCTGAGGCCTGCAAAGTTCGCGTCAGAACCGGAGCGTCAGAACCGGAGCTTGGTGGCGCGCGCGGCCTCTCGCTGGCGCTCGCGATCCTTGAGCGAGGAGCGCTTGTCGTGTTTTTTCTTGCCCTTCGCGAGCACTACCTCCGCCTTGATTTTCCCGCCACTGTCGTAAAGGCGCGTCACGACCAGCGTGTAGCCGCTCTGCCGCACCTTGCCCTCGAGCTTGTCGATTTCGCGGCGATGCAGGAGCAGCTTGCGGTCGTGCACCGACTCGTGGCCCTGCTCGCCCTGCGAAGAACAGGCCCCCACGTGGCAGCCCTGCAGGTAAGCCTCGCCGCGGCGCAATCGAACGTAGGAATCGGCGAGGTTGGCGCGGCCCTCGCGTATGGCCTTCACCTCGCTGCCGACCAGTACGATACCGGCCTCCATGGTATCCTCGACCATGTACTGGTAACGCACGCGGCGGTTCTCGGCCAGAGCCCCCCTTCCCTTGCTGCCCGATCGCTTAGCCACCGCCGGAGTTTAACACGCCACCCGACTGGGCACGAAGCAGGCCCCACCCCCCGCTTGGGGGGGGAGGCTGACTGGCCCCCCGCAAACCGCCTGCCCGCCTATACGGTACATCCTGGCGCTGAAGTCGAAAAAGCCCTTGACCGACCCCGGCCAGAAGCGCTTCAATAGGTATTGGAGCCGTATGGCCCCAGCGTATTACGCCACCGAGACGGCAGCTTTATCGCCGGGTCGGTGTCGGGGTGGCAGTTCGAGAGAAGTGGCCCCCCGGGGATGCGGCGGCGTTTCCTGGCGTCTCCATCGGACGCAAGCGTCGCTCGCATCGCGTGAGCGCTCTTCATTTTTTACCGCAGTATCTACCGCAGTATCGCCCGCAGCCCAGCGAGCCGGCTCAGCCGAAGGCCTGGCCGGGTACTTCTTCGCGTCCCTCGTCGACCGGGTTGTTCGCCTCGTCTACGAACACGCAGCTGGGCTTCCAGCTCAAGGCCTGCGAGTCTTCCATCCAGCCGAAGGCGGCAACTATTACGAGGTCGCCACGCGAAGCCTTGTGAGCCGCGGCGCCGTTGATGCAGACCACCCGTGAGCCTGCCGCGCCCTCGATGGCGTAGGTCTCAAAACGCTCGCCGTTGGTCACGTTCCACACGTGTACGGCTTCGCCCGTGATCAGGCCGGCTGCGTCCATGAGCTCGCTGTCTATGGTCACGCTGCCCTCGTAGTCGAGGTCGGCACCGGTGACGGTGGCGCGATGGATTTTGCCTCTCAGCATCTTACGCATGTGCGGGAGTCTCCTCTTTGTCGGCAGCAGTCACGGCCGAGGCCGTGCGTTGCAATACCACGTTGTCAATCAAGCGTACCGGCCCCAGCGCGGCGGCCACGGCCAGCACGCAGCCTGCCGTGGCCCGCGGCACGGGTTGCAGCGTGGCACCATCGACCAGGCTCACGTACTCGGCCGTCATTCCCTCGGCGGCTTCGATTTCCGAGGCCACGAGGCCGACCAGGGCCTGCGACGAGTCTTCGCCTGTCTGCCAGGCGTCGCTGGCCAGGCACAGGCCGCGGTAGATGGCGGGGGCCTGCTGCCGTTCTGCGGCCGAGAGGCGTTCGTTGCGCGTGCTCATGGCCACGCCGTCGGGCTCTCGGCAGGTGGCCACCGAAACAACATCGACGCCAAAGTGAAGGTCGGCGGCCATGCGGCGTATTACCTGCAGTTGCTGGTAGTCCTTCTCGCCGAAGACCGCGAAGTCGGGCTCGACCATGTTGAACAGCGCACTCACCACCGTGGCCACGCCGTCAAAGTGCCCGGGCCTGCCGGGACCGCAGAGGGTGTCGGCCAGTCCCGATACTATCACCCGGCTGGCCGATCCCGCCGGGTACACCTGCTCCGCCTCGGGCACGAACATCATGTCGACTCCCTCGGCCTGCAGCATGGCCTCGTCGGCCGAAGTGTTGCGGGGGTAGTTTTCAAAATCACCCGGGTCGTTGAACTGCGCCGGGTTAACAAAAATCGACACGACCACGACGTCGGCATCGGCCTTCGCGCGACGCACCAGCTCGAGGTGCCCCTCGTGGAGAAAACCCATGGTCGGCACCAGGCCCACGCGCAGCCCCGCGCCGCGAACCTGTCGCGACAGCTCACGCATGACTGCTATATCGGTTACAGTTTTCAACTGGTTATTCTGCCGTTATCCGGCCAAGCCTTTCGCTTGGCCCCCGCTCCAGCTCAGGAACCGCCCAGCGCCCTGCGCCGCGAAGGTGGCCTGTTGGCCGAGCGTGGCTTACGCGACGAGAAGCAGTGCTCGGGTGCCGGAAAGCTGCCGTCGCGAACCTCGGCCACGTAGCTGCCTATGGCCTCGGTGGCCACCGTTCCCAGCTCGGCGTAACGGCGCACAAAGCGTGGGGCTATGCGTTCTTCGAGCCCGAGCACGTCGTGCATGACCAGCACCTGCCCGTCGCAGGAGGGGCCGGCACCTATGCCTATGGTGGGCACGTTTACTGATTCGGTGATCTCGCGACCAAGCTCGGAGGGAACGCCCTCTATCACGATGGCAAAGGCTCCCGCGTCTTCGAGCGCGCGGGCGTCGGCCAGGATCCGTTCGCGGGCCCCCGGTGCGCCACCGCTCTCGCGGCCCTGCACCTTGTGTCCGCCCATGCGGTGCACCGACTGCGGGGTCAGGCCAATGTGGCCCACCACGGGGATGTCGATGTTGGACAGGCGCGCCACTGTATCGGCGATGTTGACTCCGCCCTCGAGCTTGACGGCCTCGGCGCCGGCTTCCTTGATGAAGCGACCGGCGTTTACCAGCGCCTCTTCGGCCGACACCTGGTAAGACATGAAGGGCATGTCGGCCACCACCAGGGCACGCTTGCGGCCGCGGGCCACCATGCGCACGTGGTAGACCATCTCGTCCATGGTGACACCCAGGGTGTTGTCCATGCCCTGTACCACCATGGCCAGCGAGTCTCCCACCAGCAGCATGTCCACGCCCGCCCGGTCGGCCAGGCGCGAGAAGGTAAAGTCGTAGGCGGTGAGCATGGTCAAGCGACGCTCGCCCTTGGCGTCGATGACGCCGGGCACGGTCACTTTTTTCTCAGTAAACTTACTGTCAGCTATTCCGGTGGTCATAAAAAAACCTCCCGAACCAGCGGAAGGTCATCGACCACCGGCAGTCGCGAGCCCGTGGTCACGGGTGACGCTACGCCGGAAGACGCTCTGAACTCCCGTCTCGGTCCTTAGTTGGATCCAAGCGGTACGTAATGCTGGACACCCTGTCCCATGCCGTCAATCTCCCGGACGAGGTCGGTGAAATCACCGCCATTCTCGACAAAGTCGATGTCCGAACTGTTGACGACCAACAACGGGGCGTCCCGGTATCCATGGAAGAAGCGCCTGTACGCTTCTGCCAGCTTCTCAAGGTACTCGCGTCCGAGCCTTTTCTCAAAAGATCGGGCGCGCTTCCTCAGTCTCCTTAGCAGGACATCGATGTCCGCGTCAAGGAACACGACCAGGTCAGGTTGCCTGACTCGAGCATCAAGCAATCCATAAATACGATCGTAAAGGACCAATTCGTCCTCGGAAAGGGTGATTTCAGCAAAAATACGGTCTTTTGCGAACAAATAGTCGGCTACGGTGGCCTGTTGAAAAAGATCCATCTGCACCAGTTCCTGCTGCTGGCGGTAGCGTTCGATGAGAAACGAGAGCTGGGCGGTAAAGGCGTAGCGCTGCGGTTCCTCGTAAAAACGGGCCAGGAAGGGGTTGTCTTCCAGCGGCTCGCGCACCAGGCGGGCCCCGTAGTTCTGGGCCAGGGCCTGGGCCAGCGAGCTCTTGCCCACCGCTATGGGCCCCTCCACTGCGATATAACGCAGGCTGTGTTCGTTCGGCAACTGAAAACTCCCCTCAACTGAGTCGGTTAGCACGCCCCCGAATGGGGGTAAAGCGCTGGCTGTGATAAGATTTAATCTATGTCCCCGCGTTCGGCAGCAGGGGTGGTGGAGAAGGCGGAAGTGGAGGCCGGCGGGTTCCTGGTGACAGGTATCGAGGAGGCCCGCCTCGGGGACGACGACAGTGGTCGGCTCGAGCGGATCATGCCCTTTGCGGTGATACTTTTTGCCCGCCACATGCCCGATCTCGAAAGCTTGCTTTCGCTCACGGCCCAGCTGCGTGAGCGCGACGCCGACTGCCTGCTGGCCATAGACCACGAGGGCGGCCGCGTAGACCGCACGCCCGATCCCTTTACGCACTTTCCTGCCGCTCTCAACATGGCCCGGCACGGCGACCCCGGGGCGGTAAAGCACGCTGGCGCCTGCCAGGGTGCAGAGCTTCGCGCGGCGGGCTTCGACATCGACTTCGGGCCGGTGCTCGACATCCACACCAACGAGGCCAACCCCATCATCGGGGACCGCGCCTTCGGAACCACGCCTGAAGAAGTGTCACACTTTGCCCTCCCCTGGCTGCAAGGCTTGAGCGAGTCGGGAGTAACCGGCTGCGGTAAACATTTTCCGGGCCACGGCGACACCGACCTCGACTCGCACCTCGCCCTTCCCACCGTCAGCCACAACATAGACCGACTGCGCAGCGTTGAACTGAGACCATTTGCGCGCGCCATTGCCAGCGGCGTGCCCATGCTCATGACCGCCCACCTGCTCTGCCGCGCCCTGGACGCCGAGCTGCCCGCGAGTCTGAGCAAGGCGGCGGTCAGCGGCTACCTGCGCGACGAGCTGGGTTACAATGGCGTGGTGATCGTGGATGACCTCGAGATGAAAGCCGTGGCCAACCAGTACGGTGCCGGTGAAGCCGCCGTCATGGCACTGCAGGCGGGCAACGATCTCGCCATGGTGTGCAACGGTGGCCGGGCGATGGACGAAGCCCACGAGGGAATCGCACGCGCCATAGCCGACCGTAGAATCGACGAAGGACAGCTGGCCCGCTCGCGCTCGCGACTGTCCAGGCTACGCAAGCGGGCGCTCAAGGGACGAAAAAAAACGGGACCAATCTCGGCTATCGGTGCCGAAGAACATCGCCTGCTGGCTGCGCAACTTGCGTAACGACACGGGCAACGGGATAAGGAAAAGGAATGCAGGTGAAACACTCGATGAAGAAACCAACCGGGCTGGCCTTTGGCGCGGTAACTACACTGGGAATAGTGTTGCTGGTACTGGCGGTTGCCAGGCAGGCAGGCGATCTACCGGCCGGGTTGTCCGGCGACCTTGGGTTCGGTAATGCCGGGCTGGCACTGGCCGGCCTGGGAGTGGGCACGGTAGCCACCGACGACAGCACCAACGACAGCACCGGCGCCCTGGATGCGCAGCAGCTGGCGGCCTCCACCCTGCGCGAGCGCTTCCTGCAAGGGACACCGTACGAAGAAACCGTAATCGACGCGCCCGCGGCACCTTCTTACGAACGCGGCTCGTCCTACCAACGGGGATCGAACAAGGCGGAAGTACTGCCGGCCGACGGCTGGCTGGCTGCGCCCAGCTCGAGCGAAAGCAACGGCGACGCCGACGCCGACGCCGCCAACCTGGCCGTCGATGAAATCCGCAAGGAAGTACAGAAGAATACAGCTGCTCCCGCGGCGGCTGTAAAGCCGGTGGCACCAGCTGCACCGGTGGCCCCGCCGCTCGTACAGACCGCCGAGGCTGCGCCCGGGGCCGTGCCGGCGATGTCGTTGCAAGTGGGAGCCTTCAGGCAGGTCGAGAGCGCGATGTCATTGAAGAACCGCCTGCTGCCTCGTTTCCCCGATACCTGGATAAGCCTTATAAATTCCGGCGGCGAGCCACTCTACCGCGTACGCGTGGGTCACTTCTTCGGTGTCGAAGAAACGACCTCGCTCAAGGCCGAGTTGCTGGCGCACGGTTTTCCCTCCTTCCGTACTACGAACTGAGGGCTGCCTTGGCGACCGCTGCCCTTGCTGATCGGGCCCGGGATACAACCCGGCGCAACCCGGTGGCGTAGTTTCCCCGAACAACTCCCTGCTCGGTTATTATCGCCGTCACCAGTTCGGAAGGCGTGACGTCGAAGGCCGGGTTGAACACCTTGACACCATCGGCCGCCACGCGACGGCCCGCCACGTGCGTGACCTCCGAAGCGTCGCGCTCCTCTATGGGAATGTCGTCGCCATGGGGACAACCAAGATCAATAGAAGAAGTGGGCGCGGCCACGAAGAACGGCACACCGTGCCTGCGCGCCAATACTGCCAGGGGGTAGGTGCCCACCTTGTTGGCCACGTCACCGTTGGCTGCCGTACGATCGGTGCCCACCACCACTGCGGCTATGGCACGGCTCTGGAACAGGCGGCCGGCCATGCTGTCGGTCATGAGCGTTACCGGGATCCCCAACTTCGTAAGCTCCCAGGCCGTCAGCCGAGCACCCTGCAGGTAGGGGCGTGTTTCGCCGGCATAAACTTCGCGCGAATTGTCCAGTTCCCAGGCCCTTCGTATGACTCCGACCGCCGTGCCGTAGCCGGCCGTGGCCAGCGCGCCGGCGTTGCAGTGGGTCACCAGCGGCCCGCGCCGCCGTATGAGCCTTGCGCCGTGCTCGCCGATGGCGCGATTGGCCGCCACGTCGTCGGTGAGCATGCGCCGGGCCTGCCTGACGAGCCTGCTCGATAAGCGCGCCGGCGTCATGCCCGCCTCCGCCGCGGCCACGGCCAGCGGGCGCAGGCTGCTCAGAGCCCAGGCCAGGTTGACCGCCGTGGGCCGCGAGGCCAGGAGCAGCGACGAGGCCGCGTCGTAGTCTTCGAGCAGCCGGCTCTTGCGAAACCGCGCGGCTTCAAGAGCGATGCCGAAAGCGGCGGTCACGCCTATGGCCGGCGCGCCGCGCACAACCATGCGGTTTATAGCGCGGGCCGTCTCACGCGCGCCGCGACAGCGGATCACCGTCTCCACAAACGGCAGCCGGCGCTGGTCGATGAGCTCGAGCACGCCGCTGCGCAGCGCTATGGGCCTTATTTCTGCCATCGTGTTGCTTAGCGGGGAGCCTCGTGACCGGCTGCCATAGGCCCACACACCCCGGCTACCGTCAACCGTGGGGAGGACATGGCCATCCAACCCCCGGTTGACCACCGGTCATTGCCCCAATAGGTTGGCTCAATGGAGAGGCAATCGCACACCGAGACCGTCCAGGCCACGCTGCAGCGCTGCTTTGAAACCGTCGTTGATTTCGAACGCTACCCCGACTGGTTCAGTGGCCTGGAAAAAGCAGACGTCATCGAGTCTGACCCCGACAAGGGGCTGTGGACAGTGCGCTACTCGCTCAACATGATAATCCGCACGCTGAGTTACACGCTCAGCTACAGCTCGACGACGCCCGGGCAGCTGCAATGGACGATGCTGGAGGGCGACGTCAACGACATCGAGGGCAGCTACGACTTCGTTGAGCTTGAGCCCGGTCTCACCGAGGCCACCTGCCGACAAGGAATAGACATCGGCTTCTGGATACCCGGGCCGGTGAAGCGCGGCTTCGAAGCGACAGCGCTCATCGCCTCGGTCAAAGAGTTCAAGGCCGCGGCCGAGTCGACCCCGGCTTAGCCGTCAGTCGGCCTTGCAGCTCAGCTTGCCCGGCTTCTGCTTGCAGTTGCTCGAGGTCTCCATGAAGCAGCGCGTGCCTATCGATATCCCTACCACGCCCTCGGCCGCATCGGGGCCCACGGGCAGGTCAATTTTCTTAGCGAGGACGAACAGCGACACGATGTTCTTTTTCGTGTCCATCGTGACCTTGGCCTTGGCCAGGCCGCTGTTGACACCATCCTTGTCCTTATAAGAAAACTTAACGCCGCCCTTCGCCTTCCACAGGCTCGTCGATACCGGGATGTCAACGTCAAATATGGCCGAGTCATCGCCGGCCGTGACCCGCATCGAGTCTAACTTCGGATCCATGCGTATGCGCCTGCACGTGCCCACTACCCCGCAGTCGGAGTTGCTCGTACACGCGGTCTCGTAGTCGCCACCTACGCACACGCTCAACGGCACGCTCCACTTGGCCACCACCTTGTCCTTACCCGCCTTGCTGGAGTCCTTGATCGACAGCTTCTTGAGCGTACCGCTCACACACAGGCGATCCTGCGGGGCCACGTCCAGCCCGTCGGGTACGGTGTCGCCGTCGGTGTCGGCCAGCGTGGGATCGCTACCCCAGCGGTACTCTGTTGCGAGCGTCGCGCCGTCACCGTCGGTGTCCGAACTGCCATCGTTACTCAAATCGCCGTCGTAGTACCAGGTCTCAAAGCCGTCTATCACGTCATCGTTGTCGGTGTCGCCGTCTTCGTCAACGCCGAAGGTGACCGCCTCGCAGACGTGCAGCATGGGGGCAAAGCGCCAGTCGCGCCACAGCGGCTGCAGCGAGGTGTTGTGGTAAGTCTGCTTGACGTTGTTGCCCGTAAAGCCGGCGGCTGTACCCGCCACCTCGGAACTCTGACCCATGGGGTAGATGAACTCGCCCTTGACGACGCTGCCCACCTCGATGATCTGCTCCCAGGTGCCGCGGTTGCCGCGCGGCGTGGGGTCAAACTCGATGGGCGTCTCGCAGCCACCCTGGCAAGGCAGGGCCGCCAGCGGGTGGTCATAATTGCGCATGGAGCGGTTGCTCGTGCCTATCGTCGGGTTGGCCGCGGCGTAGGTGCAGAAGCTGTCGTGCAGCACCTGTTTCCAGTCGCTGCCGTTGAAGTAGTCGCCGCCGTAAGCAGGAACGTAGGCGTTAACAACATCGCCCTCGGCCGCGTCAATGGCGTGCAGCACCCAGCCTATGGCCGCGTCACCGGTGGCCAGGCCCACGCCCGCCGCGCCGTACTCGTCGGAATAGATGTCACTGACCAGCTGGTTGGCCCAGCTCTTTATGTAAGTGGGCGCGTTGGACTGCACCGCGGCCGCCAGCGTGGTGCCGGCGGGCTCCACGACCAGCGGGTTGGTAAAGCGCCGGCCGCGCTCGGGGAAGTCGTTGTTGCTGCGCAACTCGTCGTCCACCGTGCCGCAGTCGCCGTGGGCCGCCAGGGCGGTGTCGAGCCGTCCGAGCAGGTAGCGGCCCGGCGTACCGGGGTCGATGATACCGGCCACGTACTTGTTAAGGCTGCGCAGGTCTTCCCGGTTGATCGACGAATCCAGTGACAGCTGCTCGAGTATGAGCTCCACGCGGTGGTTGCGCCCGTTCTCTCCCAGCAGCACGTCGTTGGCCACCGACTCCTTGTTGTTCCAGTTGGCCGAGTAGCCCTCGGACGGGTTGATGGCTTCAGGCATGGCCCTGATCTCGTACACCTCCCAGGTATCGCCCACCGAGGGCACGACCCCCCAGTCGTGTTCCAACGTGAGCGTGTCGTTGTTGTTCGAGGCTATGCGGCGGGTCTGCATGTGCCCGTTGCCAGCCGTTATGGACACGATGTACTCAGAGGCTTTGTCATCGGGGTTGTCGTAGGAGAAATTCACCGCCTCGGCCGAAAGGTCCTGGCCGGTAAAAGCACCGGTATCACTGAGGCTGTTGACGCCCGCCGCCGAGACCACGCCCGACAGCACGGGATAGGGATCGGCCGCCGTGCCGTCTATGGGCAGGCGGTGGTCGAGCCCACCCTGGCGCACGCGCATGAAACCACTGGTGTGGTAAGAAATATTACCCTGGCCGTGGTCGGTGCCTACGCCGTTCCACGCCTGGTTGTCGGCCTGGTAGAAGTTGTGGGTGGAAGGAATGAAACGGATCGCAGAACGCATGTCATCCACGCTCACGGCTTCCTGGAAGCGGCTGAAGCCGACCGCAGTAGTGCCCTCTTCGAGCCAGGTCGAGGCACCCGCCGCGACCATGGTTATGATCTCGCCTACGTCCACGGCCACGTAGTCCGAGCTGTCGTCGGGAATGGTCGTCCACGCGGTGGTGGTAGTAATGGTGGTGGCCGTACTCGAGTCGATGGCCCGCATCTGGCCGGCGCCGGTGCCGTCGGTTATGGCCACGTAGCCGCCCGTCAGGTCGGCAAATACAGCGCTGTTGTCGGTCAGGGTATTTGCGCCGGCCGAGTCGACCGTGCCCGCCACGTCGCCCGAGAACGACTGCACGACCCGGTTGCCGCCGGTGCAGCCGTTGACCGAGCAGACCTTGTTGGTCCTGAACACCGGTATCTGGTTGGTGCCCGACGACGGGCTGTAGACCAGCTCGATGCGCTTGGACACGGCCTCTTCTACGCCGTGGTGATCGTAGCGCAACAGGTCGAAGTCGCCGTTGACAAGTTGCTCGATATAAAACGACACCACCTGCATGTGGGCGGTGGTGGTGGTGTAGGCGACGTTGTCGGTCTGGCCGATAAGCGCGTAAGGCGCGGGCGCAAAGAACATACCGCGGCCGTTGATCTCGTCGCCCCTGAGCTCGGAGTAATGCATCAGCGAGGGCACCTGAATGCCGGTCTGGGGAAAACCACCTATCCAGGGCACGCCGGTCTCAGAGCGGTCAGGCGCTATCATCCACGCGTAGCTGCCCAGTGAGGGCCAGCCGCCCCACTTGCGAGCCGTGGCCTCGCGGTTGGCCATGGCCACGCGCAGTGGCTCAAGGCTGGCCGTGTAGTCTCTCATGGGATAACCGGGCAGGCGGGTTCGGCCGGTTGCGGCGGCCACTAGTTGGTCGGCCGCGCGTGCGATCTGCATCTTCTCGGCGGGCGTCCGGCCGACGGGCTCGGCCTTTGCCAGCGGGCCGCCATAGCCTGGCGTGCGCGAATCGGGCACCGACACCGGCGCCAAGGGGTCGTTGACCCAGTAGCGGTCGTCCCACAGCTCGGTTCCAACCGCCACACCGTAAGTGGCCTCGAGCTTGGCCAGCGCTTCGGCCATGCCTATCTCATCCCAGGCCTCAAAACCGAAATCACGCACCTGCAGTATGGCGAAGGACATGGCCAGCTCGGGCGTGAACTGGCTGCCGCTCGACGTGTAGGTGGCGCCGATACCGGGTGCCTCGTAGTAAGGGTCGAAACCCTCGCCCTGGGTGAGCACCTTGGCGTTGCCGAAAATATTGAGCGGCCCGGCCACCGCGCCCTGCTTGAAGAACTTGAGCGACATGGGTGCCTTGAGGTCACCCAGGGTCTTGTACATCTGGTTGATGGCGGCGTTGACGCCGTCCATGTAGGCGAGCAGCTCCTCCTGGGCCTCGAGCGGCAGCCGCTCGAACATCCCGTTGAGCTCCAGCCGCGAATAGCCGGTGCGCCGGGCGACGATGTCGTCGTCTATATCAATGCCCATCAGGCCGAGTGCGCCGTGCAGCGTGCCGCGTCCCACGTTGGAAAACAGCAGGAACTGCACCATGCGGTCGCCGGCCACCTCGTAGCCCAGCTGCCGCATGGCCTCGACGTCGGTATCGGCGCAGGTGTGGGGAAGCCCGAATCCCGGTTCGCGTAGCGTGACCGCGGCTGCCCGCGAACTCTCTACCGGCAACAGAACTGAAAACACGCCCACCAACAGGAGGACCGTTACGAGTTTCTTGACCATGGTATGACTCCTCGGCGTCGCCCGAAAGACGCCTGACTCGCCGAGTAGAAACCCCTGTCCGCCGTGTGTCAACGGAAAATTGACTTGCTGCGTGCGGCACCGCGCCCCGGCTGCCTGTTTGCCGCTCGCACGGCTACCCCCATTCGGGGGGGGACGGGGGAGAAGAAGTGGAGCCGAGCGGGATCGAACCGCCGACCTCCTGACTGCCAGTCAGGCGCTCTCCCAGCTGAGCTACGGCCCCATTCAGGAGTGCGGATACTAGGAGTTTTGCCCGGCGCGAACAAGTCGCCCGCGGCCGGCTTCAGTCGCAAGGCGGCTGCTGGATTGCGCGCGCCGGGCTGCTAATCTCGGTCATCGCCGCCGCGGGACAACCGCGGCGAGAAGCGAAACCGATCTGGAGCAGAACATGGGCACCCTCGTACTGGTAAGACACGGACAGTCTCAGTGGAATCTCGAAAACCGCTTCACCGGTTGGGTCGACGTGCCGCTCAGCGAGCAGGGCCGCGTGGAGGCGGGCCGTGCAGGGCAGGCGCTCAAGCAAACGGGCCTCCGGTTCGACCGGGCCTTCAGCTCCGAGCTCATCCGCGCCTGCGACACCCTGGACATCATGCTTTCGGTGCTGGGGCAGGAAGACCTCGCCATCACCCGCAACGCGGCTCTCAACGAGCGCCACTACGGTGATCTGCAGGGCCTGGACAAGGGCGAGACCATCGAGAAGTACGGAGCCGAGCAGGTGCACACCTGGCGGCGCAGCTACGACGTGCCGCCGCCGGGCGACGAGGGCGAAAGTCTCAAGGACACCGCCGAGCGAACCCTGCCCTGGTTTACCGCCAACATAATTCCCCCCGTCAAGGCGGGCGAGCGTGTGCTCGTGGCCGCGCACGGCAACAGCCTGCGCTCGGTTGTCATGCAGCTGGACGAACTCAGCCGCGAGCAGGTACTCGATCTCAACATCGCCACCGGCACGCCGTTGGTCTACGAGATCGACGCTGACGGCAAGGTGCTCTCGAGTGAGGTCCTGTCGCTATGAGCAACAGCCAACGAATCTGGCTGCGTTCGGCCGTGGGCATCGGGCTCGGTGCCGCTTGCCTGTGGGCGGTAGCAGCGCGGGTTGACCCCGATGAGCTGGCCGCTTCGTTCTCGCGCCTGAGGCCCGGCTGGCTGGTGGTGGCAGTCTTCATCAGCCTGGGCATACAACTGCTCAGGGCCTGGCGCTGGAAGGTCGAACTGTCGGTGCTGGCCGAGCTGGGCTACTGGACCACCTGGAAGGTAGTGTCGGTGTCTTACATGATGATCAACGTGCTGCCCTTCAGGCTGGGCGAGCCCGTGCGACCGCTGCTCATGGCGTGGAAGTCGGGCCTGCGCGTGCCGGCCATCGTGGGCAACTGGGTTTTCGAAAAGATGATGGATGCCGCCGCCATGGTGTTCTTCGTGCACCTGGCGCTGCTGTCGGCCGACCTGCCCGACTGGGCGGGTGCAGCGTCGCGAGGCAGCCTGGCCTTGTTCGGCCTGATGGTGGCGCTGGTAGCGGGCTACTGGCTGGGCGGCGACCAACTCATCGACTCGGCGCTCGGCCGCCTGCTGCCCACGAACGCTTCGCGCAAGGTGAGCGCCGCGCTGTCATCGGCCCGCGAGGGACTGAGCGTGCTGCCCAACACCGGCCTGGTGGCGTTGGTGGCCCTGCTGACGCTGGCCCTGTGGTCGCTGCCCGTGCTGTCGAGCTGGGTGCTGATACTGGCCTTTGATTTCGACCTTCCCTTTGCCGCCGCACTGGCTGTGTTCGTAGCCATCGGTGCAGGCACTGCCCTGCCCAATCCGCCGGGCATGGTGGGCGTATTCCAGGTGGCCACGGTGGTGGCACTCGGGCTGTTCGGGGTGCCGCTGGCCGACGCGGTGGCTTACGGGCTGCTGCTCAACGCCATACAACTGCTCACCCTGGTGGCCCAGGGACTGGTGGCGCTGCCCCTGCTGGGGCCGGGTGCCGGCGAGGCCACCCGCCGCGCACTGTCCGAAGACGCTGTGTCTTCCTGAGCGCGACTCAGCGGCCGCGCATACCCCAGTTCATCTTTCGCCTGAGCAACGAGAAGAACGACTCCTCGCCCAGGCCGAGTATCACCGCGCGGTTGCGCGAGCGCGACAGCTCCACCACGTCGCCGTTGTCCAGGTCCACCGACTGCTGCCCGTCCATGGTCAGCAGGGCTGGTCCCTCGCCCGCCACCTTGATCTCGATCAACGACCGGTCTGGTACCACCAGCGGCCGGCTGGTCAGCGTGTGTGGCGATATGGGAGTGAGCACCAGCGCCGCCACCGACGGCTGTACGATCGGCCCGCCCGAAGACAGCGAGTAGGCCGTCGAGCCGGTAGGCGTAGCCACGATAAGTCCGTCGCCCTGCCAGGTGCAGAGGTAGTCGCCGTCGACGTCGGCCTCGAGCTCGAGCAGGCGCGAGGGTGTGCCACGGGTGATCACCGCGTCGTTTAGCGCCTGGCTGCGTAGCACGATCCGGCCTCCGCGCCTTACGCGCACCGACAGCATGCTGCGCGGGTCGGGACTGCACTGGCCCGAAAGCACCCGCTCCATGGTGCGGTAGAGGCTGCCGCGGTCAGAGCCGGCGAGAAATCCGAAGTTGCCGTGATTGATGCCCACCACGGCCGCCGCCGATGGGCCCGACAGGCGCGCGGTACCCAGCAGGCTGCCGTCGCCACCCAGCACCACAACGAGGTCGGCCTCCCGGAGCATACGCCGGCGGTCCAGCCCCGGCAGGCGATCGCCGGTGGCCCAGGATTCGTGCGCCAGCACCTCCAGCCCGCGTTTGCCCAGCCAGGCGGCCAGGCGACGGGCGGCCGCCACGGCCTCGTCGGAACCCGGGCGAGCCACGATACCCACCTTGCGGTAACGCGTTTTTGCCGTATACGACATAGCCCCTATCCTATGACAGGTTGCGTGGGGTGACCAAGCCCCTGCAGTCTTCGCTCTTTGCCTCGGCCGATGACGCTGGCCGCGTACCGCTGGCCGAACGCATGCGTCCGCGCTCGGTGGACGAGCTCGTGGGACAGGCCGCAGCCCTCGGCCCGGAATCTTTCCTCGGGCGCATTCTCAGGGGCGCGCCGCCGCGCTCGTGCATATTGTGGGGGCCACCGGGCAGCGGCAAGACCACCGTGTCGGGGTTGCTGACGGCCCGCGACGACGTGGAGCTTGAGACCCTGTCGGCCGTGTTGAGCGGGGTCAAAGACCTGCGCCTGCTGTTCGAACGCGCCCGCCAACGCCGCGAACTCGAGGGCCGCGGCACGCTGCTGTTCGTTGACGAGATACACCGCTTCAACAAGGCCCAGCAGGATGCATTCCTGCCTCACGTGGAGTCGGGCAACGTGGTGCTGGTGGGCGCCACCACCGAGAACCCGTCGTTCGAGGTCAACGGTCCGCTGCTGTCACGCTGCCGCGTGGTGGTGCTTGGGCCACTCGACGCCGAGGATATATCACTGCTGGTCGACAAGGCGTTGGCCGACGAGGACAGGGGCCTGGGCAAGCTCGGCCTCGCGCTGGAAGACGACGCCCGCGAATTCCTCTGCCGGCAGGCAGGCGGCGACGCGAGGGTGGCCCTGGGAGCCATAGAGGCAGCAGCCGACCAGGCCCTGGCCACCGACACGCGCCTGCTGTCAACCGCGCTCATAGAGCAGGGCCTGCAGAAAAAAGCTCTGGCTTACGACCGCGCGGGCGAAGAACACTACAACGTCATCTCGGCCTTTATCAAGAGCATGCGGGCCGGCGACGTCGACGCGGCGCTGTACTGGCTCGCGCGCATGCTCGAAGCCGGCGAGGACGCCATGTTCGTGGCCCGTCGCATGGTCGTGTTTGCCAGCGAAGACGTGGGCCTGGCCGACCCGGCGGCGCTGTCACTGGCCGTGGCGGTCAAAGACGCGGTGCACTTCGTGGGCCTGCCCGAGGCAGCCATAAACCTGTCTCACGGAGTGGCCTACCTTGCACGCGCGGCCAAGTCGCGGGCCTCGCACGACGCCATGCTGGCGGCAACCGCCGAGGTGAGCGAGACGGGTAGCCTCGCGGTGCCCAGGCACTTGCGCAACGCGCCCACGCAGCTGATGAAAGACCTGGGTTATGGCCAGGCGGCCGACGACGCCTCGGGCAACCTGCCCGCGGGCGTGGCTCGTAAAAAATTCTTCAGCGAGGGCTGACTCTCAACGCCCGGCCAACTGGTGAATCCGTTGACCGTCGTAGTCCACGGTCACCAGCTCGAGCCCGCGCGAGGGAGCGGTTCTGCCGGCGCGTACGCGATCTCCGTGCTCGAGCAGGCGCTCGAACTCGGCGACCTCCATATCACCCAACGCGGTGTCGACCATGCTGCCAACCATCACCCTGACCATGTTGCGCAGGAAGGCGTTGCCCCGCACCTCGTACTTGAACAGCCCCGCCTCTTCGCTCCAACTGCTGCTGAAGATGCGGCGCATGGTGCTCTCGGACCCGCAGTCACTGGAACGAAAGGCGGCAAAATCATGCGTACCCTCCAACATCGCGGCCAGCCGCGAGAGCAGCTCAAGGTCCAGCCCCGGCACCACGTGCCAGGCACGGTCGGCCTGCAGCGGTGAATCGGGGCGGCCGGCCACCAGCGTGTAGCGATACAGCCGTCCGGTGGCCTCGCGCCTGGGGTCAAAGCCGGCGTGGGCATCTCGCAGGTCGCGCAGCGACATCGCCCTGGGCGTGAGTCCGTTCAACTTGCCCTGCAGGCGGTAAAGATCGGTGTCTGCCGCGACGTCAAAGGCCGCCACCTGGCCGCTGGCGTGCACGCCGGAATCGGTACGACCGGCACCCTCCACCCGGCAGGGTCTCCCGGTGGCCGTAGCCAGCGCCTGCTCCAAGGCCCCCTGCACGGTGGCCAGGTCGGGTTGCACCTGCCAGCCGGCGAACGCGCCGCCGTGGTACTCCACGAGGCAACGCGCCCGCCTTGAGTCGGCGCCGTTGGATAGTTGCGCTTCGTCGTTTGAAGCCGAGTCGCTCAGGGGCCCGTCTCCCTCGGCCCGGTGCCCACCCGCCTGGCCGCTGCCTGCAAGCGATTGAGCGCGTCAACAAACGCGAGCGCGGAGGCCATGATGATGTCGGTGTGCGAGCCGTGGCCACGCACCACGAGGTCGTCCTGGCGTACCAGGCAGGTCACTTCGCCAATGGCATCCGTGCCGCCGGTGATACCCTTGACCTGGTAGCTCTCCAGGCGCGGCGACAAGCCGGTGGCCTTTTTGATCGCAGCAAAGCAAGCGTCAACAGCACCGTCTCCACCCGAATCGGCCGAGCGTAACTCGCCGTTGACCAGCACGCGTAGCTGGGCCGAAGGCTCACCACCCAGCGAGGACGACACCGCCAGGTCCTTGAGTTCGAAGGCTCCCTCCACCTCGGAGTCGTCGGCGACCAGCGTGTAGAGATCCTCGTCGTAGACTTCCTTCTTCTTGTCGGCCAGGGCCTTGAAGCGAACGAACACGTCGCTGAAGTCGATGTGCTCGAGGTTCACGCCCAGGGTCTTGAGGCGATCAGCCAGCGCGGCGCGGCCCGAGTGCTTGCCCAGCACCAGGGCGGTGCTCACCCGGCCCACCGACTGCGGTGTCATGATCTCGTAGGTGAGCTTGTTCTTGAGCACGCCGTCCTGGTGTATACCGGCCTCGTGGGCAAAAGCGTTGTCGCCCACGATGGGCTTGGTAGGAGAAATCGTCACGCCTATGGTGCGCGCCAGCAGTTGGCTGCAGGGGTAGATCTGCTCGGTGTTTACGCGGGTGTCGACGCCGTAGTGATCGGCGCGGGTCTTGAGCACCATCACGACTTCTTCGAGCGAGGTGTTGCCCGCCCTCTCGCCTATGCCGTTCAGCGTGCACTCCACCTGCCTCGCACCGCCCTCCACGGCAGCCAAGGTGTTGGCCACCGCCATTCCGAGGTCGTTGTGGCAGTGTGCGCTCCACACGACATCGCCGCCTCCCTCGGTGTTGGCCCCCAGGAAAGTAAACAACTCACGCGTTCGTTCGGGCACCGCGTAGCCGGTGGTGTCGGGCACGTTGCACACAGTGGCGCCCGCGGCTATTGCCGCCGAAAAAACCTCGCAGAGGTAGTCTCGATCGCTGCGCGAAGCGTCCTCGGCCGAGAACTCCACGTGGTCCACGTACTGCTTCACCCGCTCAACGGCCCAGGCGGCGGCGTCCACCACCTCTGCGCGGCTCATGCCCAGCTTGTACTCCAGGTGCAGGTCGGATGTGGCGATAAAAATATGTATCCCCGGGCGCGCGGCTCCCTCTACAGAGCGGAGGGCATCGTCCAGGTCTTTCTCGGCGGGACGGGACAGGCTGAGCACCACGGGCTCTCTCACCGTCGCCGATACTTTTTTTACTGCCTCGAAATCGCCAGGCGACGCGGCCGCGAAACCGGCCTCGATGACATCGACCCCCAGGGCCTCGAGTTGCAGCGCTATGGCCACCTTTTCCTCGGTGTTCATGGTGCAGCCGGGCGATTGCTCACCGTCCCTCAGCGTGGTGTCGAATACTCTTACCCAGTCCTTATCTTTTTCCATCGTCTTGCTTCCTGTTCGTCATCGACGGGATACTATCGAGCCGCGGCAGCCTATATACCCGCCATAAACAAAAAGGGCCGCGGGTTATGCCCACGGCCCTTTCATTGGCGCCACGAGCGTTACGTCCCGCCCGTGGCCCGGTCATCGCGGTGTATACCTACACCACCGCCGAACCCACGGACGGGCTTCTAAGCAGTAGCTCGGCTAGAAACGTATTTTTTACGCTGCTCCACATGACTCACTAACTGTAGCGCCCCCGCGCCAGCACTGTCAAGCAGAAGCACTGCCAGGCGTAGGCACCATCAGCCGCCCTCGCTCGGCCAGGCGGCGTCCTCGTCGCCAACGTCACGATCTGCGTCATCGTCGTCGTCCACGGCCGGCGGCGGAAGTCCCCTGGCCTTTTTCCACGCCCAGGTGGCAGGCCCCGAGAGCACGTAAACCGTCATGAACAGGAATATCACGAGCTCATAGCGCGCGATCACCAACTGCAACGCGAGTATGGTAGCCACCAGCAGCCACAGCGGCTGCCGGCGGTCAAAGCGCAGTTGCTTGAAACTGGCGTAGGCCACGTTGCTCACCATGAGCAGGGCCAGCATGTAGGTGAGCAGCAACAGGGCAACCTGCTTGTCGGGCAGACCCGAGCGCCCGAGGTACTTGTACATCAGCACCACCGAGACCAGTGTCAGCGCAGCGGCGGGCACCGGCAGGCCGGTAAAGGCAGCGGGCGACGACTCGTCGGTGGAGATATTGAAGCGCGCAAGCCTGATGGCCGCGCAGATTATAAAAAGCGCGATGGCCAGCCAGCCCCAGGCCCCCCAGGGCATCAAGGCCCAGCGGTAGATGAGCAGGCCGGAGGCGACGCCGAAAGACACGAGGTCGCAAAGCGAGTCGTACTCCACGCCGAAACGGCTCGCGGTGTTGGTCAGGCGGGCGATGCGCCCGTCGAGTACGTCGAACACCGCAGCCACGACAATGGCCAGGGCCGCGTTCACGTACTGGCCCTCCATGGTCTGTACTATGGAAAATATTCCGCAGAACAGGCCGGCCGAGGTGGCCAGGTTGGGTAAAAGGTAAACGCCCCGGCGGGGTTCGCCACGGCCCTTGAGCAGCGACATGCGCCCGTCGCCGCGTCCCCCGGTCTCGCGCCGGCTCACGCGCTCAGCCTCGCCAGGGCCGTGGCACCAGCCTGGACTCTCTGTCCTGCGCTCACCAGCACCTCGATCCCGGGCGGAAGGTAGACGTCGACCCGCGAGCTGAACATGATCAGGCCGTAGCGCTCGCCACGCCCCAGGGTCTCTCCCTCTTTCACGCGGCAGATGATGCGACGCGCCAGCCAACCGGCCACTTGCACCACGGCTATGCGCAGCCCGCTTTCCCCGGAACCGACAGCCGCGGTTGATGCGGCGCCGGTCGCTGAAGCATCCAGCACGATGGTGTTGTTTTCGTTGCCGTCGGAAGCGTCTTCGCGAAAAGCGGCCCTGAAACTCCCGGCCTTGTGCTCCACTTCACTAACCGTGCCCGGCATGGGGCTGCGATTTATGTGGACGTCCAACGGCGACATGAAGATCGAAACGCGGCGGGTGGCCCCGGGCACAAGCCGGTGGCCTCCTTCGACCTCGCCCACAAAAACCACGCGACCGTCTGCCGGTGCGAGAAGGGTCGATTCGTCTCCCTCGGGCGTGCGTTCAGGGTCGCGAAAGAAAAGCAGCGTGCCCGTTGCCAATAACAGGAACACCCAGCCCACAGCCTGCCAGGACGGCCAGTACAAAGACAGTCCGAGCAGCGCTAGCCCAGCAGCGGCGGGTACGCCAGCTACCCGGTATCCTTCACTCGCAAACTTCACGACCCGTGGACGGCTCGACGTCGGTCAGTTGACCGACTTGTCCACGAGGCGTTCGTCGGTCAGCCAGGGCATGAGAGACCTCAACTCCTCGCCAACCTTTTCGACAGGGTGGTTCTCTCCTTCCCGGCGCAGCTCCTTGAAGTGGGGCAGACCGCACTTGTACTCGGTGATCCACTCGTCGGCGAAGTCGCCCGACTGTATTTCTTCGAGTATCTTCTTCATCGCGGCGCGCGTGCCGTCGCCCACCACGCGGGTGCCGCGGGTGAGATCGCCATACTCAGCCGTATTGCTGATCGAGTAGCGCATGTTGGCAATGCCGCCTTCGTAGATCAGGTCTACGATGAGCTTGACCTCGTGCACGCACTCGAAGTAGGCCATCTCGGGCGCGTAACCCGCTTCTACCAGGGTCTCAAAGCCCGCGCGGATGAGCTCGGTGAGTCCACCGCACAACACCGCCTGCTCGCCGAAGAGATCGGTCTCGGTCTCCTCCCTGAAGGAGGTGCCGATAACAGCCGCGCGTGTTCCGCCTATGCCGTCGGCGTAGGCCAGGCCCACCGCCTCGGTGTCACCCGACGGGTCCTGGGCCACTGCCAGCAGGCAGGGCACGCCCATACCCTTGACGTACATGCTTCTCACCAGGTGCCCGGGGCCCTTGGGAGCTACCATGAACACGCCGGTCCCGGCCAACGGCTTTATCTTGCCGAAGTGAACGTTAAAACCGTGCGCAAAGGCGAGGTAGCTGCCCGGCTTGAGATTGGGTTCGACGTCTTCGTAATAAACTTCGGCAGCCAGCTCATCGGGCAGCAGCATCATTACCACGTCGGCACGACCAACGGCGTCAGCTATCGAGGCCACCTCGAGGCCCGCTCCCTCGGCCTTGGCCACCGACGAGCTGCCTTCTCTCAGGCCCACGACGACGTTGACGCCGCTCTCCTTGAGGTTGAGCGCGTGCGCGTGCCCCTGGCTGCCGTAGCCCAGTACGGCCACGGTCTTGTTTTTCAAAAGGCCAGCGTCGGCCTCTTCGCGGGTGTAAATCTTCATGCAGCTTTCTCCGTACTCTTATTTTTCTTAGCCTTAGGGGCTCCCACGGTAAGCAGGCGCCCTCCCCTGAACAGCGCCGCCTTGCCGGTGCGCGCCACTTCCTTGATTCCAAGGGGAGCGAGCATCGTCATGATGGCGGCTATCTTCTCGTCGTCGCCGGTGACCTCGACCATGCACTCGGTAGGCCCGACGTCCACGATGCGGGCCCTGAATATGTCGGCTATGCCCACCAGTTCCAAGCGCGAGCGGGCATCGACGGCCACCTTGATCAGCGCGAGCTCGCGTTCAACGTGCTCCGCCTCGCTGTAGTCGACAACCTTGATGACCGACACCAGCTTGTTGAGCTGCTTGTTGATCTGCTCCACGATCTCGGCGTCGCCGGTGGTGGTGAGCGTAATGCGCGACACCGACGGATCCAACGTTTCGGCCACCGCCAGGCTCGATATGTTGTAACCACGGCCACTGAACAAGCCCGCCACGCGCGATAACACGCCGAACTCGTTCTCGACCAGTATGGATATTATGTAGCTTCCCTTCGTTGCCATGCTCACACCTCCACTCCTTAACCTGTGACCGCGCCCCGCGCGGCACTCGAAACCAGCCTCGAGTACTTCCACAGAACGCCGCTCGTGTACTTAGGCGCCGGTTCCGTCCAGGCGGCCTTTCGCCGTTTGAGCTCGCCGTCGTCCACTGCCAGTTCGAGCAGCAGGCGGTCGGCGTCTATGGTGATAGTATCGCCCTCTTCGACCAGCGCGATGGGGCCGCCGACCTGGGCCTCGGGCGCCACGTGCCCCACGACCATGCCGTAGGTGCCGCCCGAGAAGCGTCCGTCGGTTATAAAGCCCACGCTGTCACCCAGCCCCTTACCGATGATGGCGCTGGTGGGCGAGAGCATTTCGCGCATGCCGGGACCGCCGCTGGGGCCCTCGTAGCGAATGACGAGCACGTCGCCCTCGGCGATGCGGTCGCCCATTATAGCGTCCATGCAGTCCTCTTCGGAGTTGAACACGCGCGCTGGGCCGGTTATCGCGCGATTCTTGAGCCCGCTGATCTTGGCCACGCAGCCCTCGGGGGCAAGATTGCCCTTGAGCATAGCGAGGTGGCCCTGCGTGTAGACCGGTGAGTCGAAGGGGCGCACGACTTCCTGCCCCGCCGGCGGCTGGTCGGCCACGAGCTTGAGGTTGTCGGCCACCGTACCACCGGTGATGGTCATACAGTCTCCGTCTAACAAGCCCTGCACGAGCAGCATCTTCATGACCAGGGGTATGCCGCCAACGTCGTGCAGATCGGTGGCAACATAAGGCCCCGACGGCTTCATGTCGGCCAGCACGGGCACGCGCACGCGTATGTCTTCGAAGTCTTCCATCGTCAGCTCTACCTCGGCCGCGTGGGCGATGGCGAGCAGGTGCAGGACGGCGTTGGTCGAACCGCCCACGGCCATGACAACGGCGATGGCGTTGTTAAACGCGGCTCGGGTGAGTATGTCGCGGGGCTTCAGGTCGTCGGCGACCAGGCGCATAAGCACCCTGCCGCTTTCGGCGGCACTGTCGCGCTTCTCGTCGTCCTCGGCTGCCATGGTAGAGGAGCCGGGCAGGCTCATGCCCAGCGCCTCGAAGGCGGAGCTCATCGTGTTGGCCGTGTACATGCCGCCGCAGGCGCCGCGACCGGGACAGGCGCGCTTCTCGATCTCGCAGAAAGCCTCGCGGCTTATTCGGCCCGCGCCCAGCTCACCCACCGCCTCGAAAGCGCTCACGATGGTGAGATCCTTGCCGTCGTAGTGGCCGGCCTTGATGGTGCCGCCGTAGACAAAAACCGATGGCAGGTTGAGCCTTGCCATGGCTATCATGGCGCCGGGCATGTTCTTGTCACAGCCACCCACGGCCAGCAGGCCGTCCATGCTCTGGGCCCGACAAACGGTCTCGATCGAGTCGGCGATGACCTCGCGACTGACCAACGAGCACTTCATGCCCTCGGTACCCATGGAAATGCCGTCGCTGACGGTGATGGTGCCAAAGGTCTGGGGCATGCCGCCTTCTTCGCGAACCGCCCCCGCCGCGGCCAGCGAGAGGTCGCCCAGCCCGGCATTGCAGGGCGTTATGTCGCTCTGGCCGTTGGCGATAGCGACTATGGACTTACTGAAATCGCCGTCGCCGAAGCCCACCGCCCGCAGCATGGCTCGGTTGGGCGCGCGGTTGTCCCCCTCGGTGACCGCTCGACTGTGCCGGTTGGGGGCCTTTTTGTCGTTGCTTGTCATCGTATTACTTCCGGGTGCAACTCACAGGGGCCTGGGCCCGACCGCTCGCCGCCGGGCATACTAGTCGTTACCTGTCAGGAATACCAAGGCAGCACCACCAAGGGCACGGAGGTGGGGCTGTCGTGCACCCGGGCGACAAGCGCCGCGTGGCTGCGCCCCGGAAAATACGTCTGGACGGGGGCTACCGGTCGATGGGCGCAGTGGCCTCGACCGGTCAGCCCCGCTTCAGGCAGTCAGGCCGATTGGCTCTGACCCACTTCGCGTTCGCGCCGGTGGTCGGACAGGATGCGCATGACCCTGTCTTTCTCGGCAAGTTTCTTCTTCTTCAGCTCAGCGCATTCCAATTCCTGCAAGTCGCTGAGGTATTCAAGTCTCTCAAGCTCGTCTACCCTGGCTTTCAAACTCAAGTGCTTTTCGTAAGCACTTTTCAGATCCGCGTCTCCAGGTGTCAGGCTCTCTATGAGCTCCTCGTCTTGTGTTTCCATCCAAGCCTCCCTGTGTTGTTTTGTTTCGTCAGTTATCTCTCTCTTACACGCCCGGCGCCTTATCTCGCTGGCCCCGGTGCCGCCGACCATGCAGCCGCCACGCGGTTCTTGTTAGGCCTGGCCCCGGTAGGTCCTATGTAAGTGGGCAGCGCCTGCCCCGGGGTCACCCGGTCACCGGTCGTGCTACTGATTGAATCTAACTCTCTCCCCGCTGCCTTGGCAAGTGCAACTGCCGGATCAAGCACTTCGCTGGCCAGTCCAGGCACCCGCAGCCCCGCCTCCGAACAGGCCCCGAGTACAGCCAGGGCGGCGTTTCCGGCAATCCGCAGCCCGGCGGGCAGCGCCCGAATGTCAACAAGCAATTCTTCGGCCGTACAGCGTTTATAATCGAGCAGTTGCTCGCCACCGTCACCCGACCAGGCGGCCACGTAAATATTCCCCGAACCCGCGTCCAGCGTTGCCAGGACCGGGCTTCTGTCGCCTTCGGCTGGCTGGTCGCAACAAGCCAACTGCAAGCGCAGCGACGACATACCCGTCACCGGTAGTTTATGGGGCAGGACAAGGCCGGCTGCCAGCGCCAGGCCAATACGAACGCCCGTCCATGAACCAGGGCCGGTAGAAACACCGACCGCCGAAATATCAGCCACCGTCGCCGAGATACCCTTGAGCCCCAGCCGCAGTAAGTCGGCCAGGCCCTCACCCCGCACAGGGGGTTCGCAGGTTGCAAGCCAGGGATCCCGATCGGGGGCCAGCAGGGCTATCGACGGTACGCGGCCACTGCTGTCTATGCCGAGCAGCAGGCCTGTATCGCGGGAGCTCACCCGCCAACTATTCGGGAAATGTCGTTAAAAACGACCAGGACCATGAGCGCCACCAGCACCAGCACACCGAACTGCTGCACGAGGTCGCGAGCCCTGTCGGGCAACGGACGCCCTCGAATGGCTTCGTAGGAAAAGAAGGCCAGGTGACCACCGTCGAGCCCCGGTATGGGTAGCAGGTTGATGATGCCCAGGTTAACGCTCAGCAGGGCCATGAAGTGCAGCAGCGGCTCCATACCGCGATTGGCGCGGCGGCCCGCTTCCTGGGCTATGCCTATGGGGCCGGCGAGGTCCGACATGGAGAGCCGTCCCTGTCCGAGCCGTGAAAGTGTTTCGAGTATCACCACCGACCAGGTCCAGGTGTAGCGGGCGCCCAGTACCACCGACTCCACCGGGCCAACGTCCTGGTGCTCAGACGCGCGGTGCACGCCTATAACCCAGGCCGTGCCGATTTCTTCGCCCAGGTAGTCCCTGCGCACCCTCGACTCGGGCGTTACCGTGAGCACGCGTTCTTCGCCCTGCTCGGAAAGCACCGAGAGCTGTATTTCGCGGCCTTCGCTGGCCGTTACAGCCGCGTGCAGGCCGTCCCAGTTGCCCAGGGACTGCCCGTCTATGGCCGTCACGAGGTCACCGGCCGCCAGGCCCGCAGCCTGGGCCGGAGAGTCAGCCACGACCCCGCCCACCAGGGCCTTGTCGCTGGTGACCTGGTTGCCCCAGGTCATCATGATGACCGTGAACAAGAGGAAGGCGAAAACCATGTTTATTGCGGGGCCGGCCACCACGATCATGGCCCGCTGGTAGAGCGGCCTATCAGGAAACCCCCGGCCCGCCACCTTGGGAGCAAATTCATCGATTTCGCCCGCCATGCGCACGTAACCACCAAGCGGTATCAGCGAAAAGCGGTACTCGGTTTCCCCTCGCTGTATCGAGAACAGCTTGGGCCCGAAGCCGAAAGAAAACACCTGGACCTCGGTGTTGCACTTGCGTGCGACAATGAAGTGGCCCCACTCGTGGACCATGATGACCACCCCGAGAACGGCGATCGCTGCTAAAATTCCAGTCGGTGTCATAAAAGGCGGCGTCCGTAACGGTCAGCCAGTGACAAGGATAGCATAGTAATAGACGAAGACTATCGGCAAAACGAGGCTGTCGGTCCTATCGAGTACCCCCCCGTGGCCCGGCAGTATCCAGCCGGAATCCTTGGTCCGGTAGGCCCTTTTGATCATCGACTCCAGCAGGTCACCGAGCTGGGCCAGCACTGACATGACCCCGGCCACGAACAGTGTTTCGAAAAGACCCAACCTGTGCAGGATCAGCGAATTGACGAGGATACCGGCCACCAGGCTGCCGCCAAAACTGACCAGCGAGCCTTCGACTGTTTTGTTCGGGCTCACACTGGGCCAAAGCTTTCGCGTGCCCAGCATTTTGCCGCCGAAATAGCCGCCCACGTCACCGGCCATGACCACCGCGAAGACAAAGAACACCCAGGAGGGGCCGTCGCCACCGGGCAGGCCCCTGAGCCAGATCAAGTGCGGAAGCAGGGCACCGCCATAGAGCGCGCCCAGCAGCACCTGGCCGGCGCTGTTGACGCTCTGGCCCATGTCGCGAGCAGTCGCGAGGGTGGCCACCAGGGTAAGGATAAGGCAGGCCACAATACCGGCCGACAGGGCAGCGCCCCCGGCCAGACCACCTGGCACCAGCACCATCGAAGCCGCGATCATCATGCCACCGAGGGTCGTCAACGTGGCGGCCCCGGGCACACTCGACAGGGCCATGAGCGAAAACTCTCTCAACGCGACCCAGGTGGAAAACAACACCACGCCGTTGAAGATCCAGGCCGGCGCGAGGAAAAACAGCCACGCCAGCAGGGGAATGGCCACCGCGGCCGTAAACAGGCGGGATCTCAACAAGCGTTCAGGCCTCCACCGCCAACTCGCCCGTGGCACGGCCGAAGCGGCGGTCCCTTTGCGCGTACCAGTTGATGGCCTCAAGAAACTGGTCGCGCCGGAAGTCCGGCCAGGCGACGTCGGTGAAGTACAGTTCACTGTAGGCACACTGCCACAGCAGGAAGTTAGATATGCGCAGCTCGCCGCTGGTGCGTATGAGCAGGTCGGGGTCGGGTAGCCCGGCGGTCATCAACGACCCGGCCAGGCGCGACTCGTTTATCTGCTCGGGCTTCAGCTCGCCGTCGCGCACCTGCCGGGCCAGTTGCCTGGCCGCGCCAACGATGTCCTGCCTGCCCCCGTAGCTCACGGCCAGCACCACGGTCATGCGATCGTTGTCGCGCGTCTCGGCCTCCACCGAGCGAAGGTCCGAGAGCACCTCGGGCGGAAGTCGGCGCAGGTTACCCACCGCCTTCAGGCGGATACCGTAACGCATCATGCGACTGAGCTCGGTACGGCAGTAACGCCGCAGCAGTTTCATCAGGGCCTTGACCTCCGACGGAGGGCGGCTCCAGTTCTCGGTAGAGAAAGCGAACAGCGTGAGCACCTCGACGCCGATCTCGCGCGCGGTTTCGACCACCTCGCGAACCGAGTCCTTCCCCTTGCGGTGACCCTGCAAGCGGCTCAGACCACGCGCGCCTGCCCAGCGGCCGTTACCGTCCATTATGACGGCGACGTGCCGGGGCACCCGACCTTCCCAATCAGGCGACACCCGCGACAAGACCGTCAAACGGCCATTACCTCTTCGTCTTTCACCTTGGCAATTTCGTCGACCTTCTTGACGAACTTGTCGGTGAGTTCCTGCACCCGGCCCTGGGCCCCGCGCAGCTCGTCGTCGCTTATGTCCTTGTCCGAGTTGAGCTGCTTGAGCATGTCGTTAGCGTCGCGCCGGTGGTTTCGCAGCGACACGCGGTGCTTCTCGGCCTCGCGGCCCACCTGCTTGACGAGATCCCGCCTGCGCTCCTCGGTGAGCTCGGGGATGGAAAGCCTGATGAGCCTGCCATCGTTCGACGGGTTGAGCCCGAGATCAGCGACGGCGATTGCCTTTTCGATGGCCGGGATCGTGGCCTGGTCAAAGGGTTGAACTACCAGCAGCCGGGACTCGGGGACGTTGATAGATGCCAACTGGTTCAGGTGAGTAGCGGCCCCGTAGTAGTCAACCATCACGGCGTCGAGCAGAGCCGCGTTGGCCCGTCCCGTGCGAATGCGCGCGAGATCGTGGACAAAAGAGCCCACCGTGGACTCGAGCTCGGCCTCGAGGGCTTCAATTACTTCGTCGATCAATCCGTTTCCTCCCCTACCAGCGTACCTATCTGCTCGCCCATCACGGCCCTGAGGATATTGCCGGGAGTAGTCGCGTCAAAGACTATTATAGGCATCTCGTTTTCCATGCACAGGGTCACCGCCGTGGAGTCCATCACGGTCAGCCTGCCGTTGAGAACGTCGAGGTAAGACAGGCGGTCATAACGCCTGGCGTCCTTGTTTTCTTCGGGGTCGGCGTCGTAGATGCCGTCAACGCGGGTGCCCTTCATGATCACAGCCGCTCCCATCTCTATGGCCCGCAGGCTGGCGGCCGTGTCGGTGGTGAAAAAAGGGTTGCCAGTGCCGGCAGCAAAAATAACCACGCGGCCTTTCTCGACGTGGCGCTGCGCGCGGCGACGGATGTAGGGCTCGGCCACCTGCTGAACGTCGATGGCCGACATCACCCGCGTGGCCACGCCGGCTTTCTCGAGCGCGTCCTGCAAGGCAAGGCTGTTGAGTATGGTCGCGAGCATGCCCATGTAGTCGGCCGTCGCGCGGTCGATGCCCATCTCGGCAGCCTTCATGCCGCGAAAGATATTGCCGCCACCCACCACGATGGCCAGCTCGCAGCCAGCCTCACAGACGTCGCGCACCTCGGCGGCCAACGAAAGAAGAACACGAGGGTCGATGCCGCTGCCGGCTTCACCGGCCAGCGCTTCTCCGCTCAGTTTGAGCAGCACTCTTGGAAATTGTGGTTTATCGCCCGCCATCGTGACCGCACCGGCACTGTCGAACGGTCAGGTAGTCTGGCTGATCTGCTCGGCCACTTCCTGGGCCAGGTTCGCCACCCGACGCTCGATGCCCTCGCCAAGCTGGTAACGCACAAAGCGACTGACCGCAAGGGGTTCACCAGCCGAGCTTGATTCTTTTTCGAGCAGTTCCGAGATCGTGAGTTCGGTATCGCGCACGTATTCCTGCTCCAGGAGGCAGATCTCGCGGAAGTACTTGTTGATGCGTCCCTCGGCTATACGGTCGAGAATTTTTTCGGGCTTACCCGAGGCCAGGGCCTCGTTGCGGAAGATTTCTTTCTCGCGCTCAATCTCGTCCGGATCCACGGAGTCGCGATCCACGTAGCGCGGAGCCGCCGCGGCCACCTGCATGGCCACCGAACGGCACAGCTCCTGCTGCGAATTGCCGGCACCCTCTATCTCGACCAGCACACCGATCTTTCCACCCGCGTGCACGTAGGCCCCGACCCTGCCGCCGGCAGATTCGATGCGCGTCCAACGCCGCAGGGAGATCTTTTCGCCCATCGTCGTTACGGCTTCGGTAACACGGGCAGCCAGGGTAGAGCCGTTGGCCAGGGCCACGTCGTTGACGTCGGCACCCTCGCCCTCGGCAGCGCCTTCGACCGCGAGCAGGGCCTGCCCCAGCTCGTCGACCAGTGCCGCAAAATCATCTGTCTTGGCCACGAAATCGGTCTCGCAGTTGAGTTCCATGGCCACCGCACGGCTGCCACAGTCGGACACGAACAGTCCGACCAGCCCCTCGGCCGCCACCCTTCCGCCCTTCTTTGACGCGCTGGCCAGCCCCTGCTCACGCAGGGCCTTGATGGCCGCTTCCATGTCTCCGTCGACCTCGGCCAGGGCTCGCTTGCAGTCCATCATTCCGGCACCCGTGCGCTCGCGCAGGTCCTTTACCTGGGTGGCACTGACGCTCACTCGCTGCTTCCCTGGGGCACCGGGGTGGTGGAAGTAGCCTCCTCGGCGGGTGCGGCATCTGCGGCGGGCGCGACATCTGCTGCGGGAGCTGCCTCTGCTACCGGGGCTGCCTCTGCTACCGGGGCTGCCTCTGCTACCGGGGCTGTATCGGGCGCAGTGGCTTCTTCGCCGGCCACGCTGGAGAACATTCCCGCGAGATCGCCACCGGGCACGCCCTCACCTTCGCTGGCAGCGGCAAGACGTTCCTGCCGTTCGCGCTCGCCTTCGATCACGGCGTCGGCAATCGCTCCGCAGAACAACCTGATCGCCCTGATGGCGTCATCGTTGCCCGGAATACACATGGTGATGTTCCCGGGGTCGCAGTTGGAGTCGACCACCGCGACCACCGGTATCTCCAGGCGGTTGGCCTCGGCGATAGCAATTTCTTCGCAGTCGGGGTCGATCACGAACATGACGTCCGGCTGCTTCTTCAGGTTCTGCATGCCCTCAAGGTTGAGCTTGAGCTTCGCCAGCTCGCGGCTCATCATGAGCATCTCTTTCTTCTTCAGGCCCGTGGTCTGGACTTCGTCGCCCAACATCTCTTCGAGCTTGCGCATGCGATCAATAGACTGCCTGATGGTCGCAAAGTTGGTCAGCGCACCACCCAGCCAGCGGGTGTTAACCCAGTGTTGACCACAACGGCGTGCCTCGGCCTCTATGACGGCGCGCGCCTGCTTCTTGGTGCCCACGAACAGCACCGACCCACCCTCGGCCGCGGTCTTACGAACGAAATCGCAGGCCTCGGCGAACAACACAACGGTCTGCTGCAGGTCTATTATGTGAATCCCATTGCGGGCGCCGAAGATGAAAGGCTTCATCTTCGGATTCCAACGGCTGGTCTGGTGCCCGAAGTGCACCCCCGCCTCGAGTAATTGCTTCATGCTAACCTGGGTCATCAGTAACTCAGCTGTCCTCCGCAGGCTGCGCCGGATAACGCCGGGGCGCCTGCTATTACGGGCAAATCAATCGGTCTGTCTAACAAATCAGGGCAACCCTTGCAAAGGGTCGTCATCAGGAATTCATCGAGGACAGAAAATCCTCGTTGTCCTTGGTGTCTTTCATCTTGTCGAGCAGGAACTCCATGGCTTCGACTGTATTGAGCTGGCTCAGCAGCTTGCGCAGCACGTACACCTTGTTGATCACCGCGCGATCGTGCAGCAGGTCTTCCTTCCTGGTGCCCGACTTCATGATGTCTATGGTCGGAAACACCCTGCGGTCCATGAGCCGCCGGTCGAGGTGGATCTCGCAGTTACCGGTGCCCTTGAACTCTTCGAATATGACCTCGTCCATGCGACTGCCGGTATCGATCAGCGCGGTGGCTATGATGGTGAGGCTGCCCCCGTCCTCGATATTGCGGGCGGCGCCAAAGAACTTCTTGGGTCCCCTGAGCGCGTTTGAATCCACACCACCCGACAGGATCTTGCCGCTCGACGGAACCGTTGCGTTGTAGGCACGGGCCAGCCGGGTCAACGAATCGAGCAGTATGACGACGTCTTTGCCGTGCTCGACCAGGCGACGCGCTTTTTCGATCACCATCTCGGCGACCTGGACGTGGCGTGTGGGCGGCTCGTCAAAGGTCGAGGCAACCACCTCTCCCTTCACCGTGCGCTGCATGTCGGTCACTTCCTCGGGACGCTCGTCGATGAGCAGCACGATGAGCATCACGTCGGGATTATTTTCGGCTATGCCGTGGGCGATGTTCTGCAACATCACGGTTTTGCCGGTACGCGGCGCGGCCACGATGAGCGCGCGCTGGCCCTTGCCTATGGGAACGAGAAGGTCGATGACCCGCGAAATGAACTCTTTCGATTCGTGCGACAGCACCATCTGCTCGTCGGGGTAGAGCGGCGTCAGGTTGTCGAACAACACCCTCTTGCGGGCCATTTCCGGCTCTTCAAAGTTGATGGCCTCAACCTTGAGCAAGGCAAAGTAGCGCTCACCCTCCTTGGGCGAACGAATGGGGCCGGCCACGACGTCGCCAGTGCGCAAGCCGAACTTGCGCACCTGGCTGGGCGATATGTAGATATCATCGGGCCCAGGAAAATAGTTGGCGTCGGGAGCCCGCAGGAAACCGAAACCGTCGGGAAGTATTTCCAGCACACCCTCGCCGTACACGTTGCCGGCTTTCTCCGAGCGCGCACCCAGTATGGCAAAAACAAGCTCCTGCTTGCGCATGATGGACGGACTTTCAACGCCCATGTTGCGGGCGATGTCGCCCAGCTCCTTGGCCGTTTTTTCTTTGAGGCTCTTGAGATTGAGGATGGCGCCGTCGACGCCGTTAAAGGGGTCGGTCTCGGGATCGGCCTGGGCCGCCGCTTCGCGCACAGCCTCAACCTGCGCCGCTCTCGCGCCTTCCCTGAGGTCCGCCTCTTCCTGCCGGGGCTCAGCCCTGTGGCCGCGACCCGACTGGGCACGCGGCCTGCCCGATCCTCGTTTTCCCCTGCCCGACCGTGAGGTCGAACCTCCATTGCTGCTGTTCTCTCGTGGACTCATAGACTCCGGTGTTTGTTGAAAAACCGGCGACGTGCAATCGACCTGGCCCAAGTGCCTGGTCGGAGCGGGCCGCCCCTTACCTGAATATTCCCTGCTACTAAAGATACCGGGGGCCAAGGGGCGCCCTCGAAGAACCAAGGATTCCGACCTGCAATTACGACGCTCCCCCCTTCAGGGCTGCGACAGTAAAGTGCCGGTGGACAACTTAAGGCTAGATAATCCCCCGACGACAGTCAAATCCTCCGTCACGGAGGGGCTGCCCTCAAGCAGCTACCCGCCGCGCAACCCGCGTAGAAGCGACTCAAAATCGTCGGGCAGCGGCGCCTCGATCGACAGCATAGATCCGGTCAGGGGATGGGCAAAGCCTATTTTTGCAGCGTGAAGCGCCTGCCTGGGCATGGCCGAAAGCAATTCGCGGGTGCGGGCCGACAAACAAAGCGAGGCCTGGTCACCCCGCGATCGCCCCCCGTACAAGGGGTCCCGGACCACCGGCCAGCCACTGGCCGCCATGTGCACCCTTATCTGGTGGGTCCTGCCGGTTTCGGGCATGACCTTGAGCAGGGTAAGCCCGTCAAAGCTTTCGAGCGGCTCGTAGCGAGTACTGGCCGGCCGCGAGTGCCTGGCTGCCTGGGACATCTTCTTGCGATCGCGCGGGTGTCGGCCGAGGGCCGCGTCGATGACCCCGGGCGACGTGACCACGCCCCTGACCAGGGCCAGGTACTGCTTACGTACGCTGCGACCACGGAACTGGGCCGATAAATGTTCATGGGCTTCCACCGTCCTGGCCACCAGCACCACCCCCGAGGTCTCCTTGTCCAGTCGATGCACGATGCCCGGGCGACCCCTGTCACCCGGCCAGCGCTCGTCGGGGTAACGATGCAACAAGGCGTTGACCAGGGTGCCCTGCCTGTTGCCCGCTCCGGGATGAACGACCATGCCCGCGGCCTTGTCTACGGCCAGCATGCACTCGTCTTCGTGGAGGATACGCAGTGGCAGGTCTTCGGCCGTTGGCAGGCCTTCTGCATCTACGGGCTTGCCCGGGGCCACCGTCACCGTCTCGCCGCCGGCCAGGCGCAACGAGGCGCGGGCGCGACGGCCATCGACATCGACCCGGCCTTCGCGAATGGCTGCTTGCAGCTGGGAGCGACTGCCCAGCTGACCGGAGGACGCCAGCCAGCGGTCAAGCCGCTCGCCGTTGTGCCGCTCGTGAACCTTCAATACGCGGGGGCCATCGCCGCTTGCGTGCACGCTTCAGCCAGCCTCTGCCAGCGCTCGCCGGGCGTCCTCGATGTCCCGGGCGACCTGCTGCTGGAGCTCTTCGGCCGAAGAAAAGCGCACCTGGCCACGCAGGCGCTCTATGAACTGAACCCCCATGGGCAGATCGTAAAGTTCGCCCTGGGGTTCGAAAAGATGTGATTCGACCACCGTAGCAGAACCGTCAAAGGTGGGCTTGTTGCCCACCGAGGTCACCCCATCGAGCGTCTGACCCGCGAGCAGCGCGCGGGTGGCATAGACGCCGTCGGCCGGAACAAGGTCGGTAGCCGGCAGAAGGTTAGCCGTGGCAAAGCCCAGCTCGCCGCCGCGCCCGTCGCCTCTTACTGTGCGACCGCGCAGGGTCCACGGCCTGCCGAGCAGCCCCGCCGCCCTGGCCACGTCGCCGTCTGCAACCGCCCGGCGCACGACGCTGGAGTGAACCACCTCGCCCCCCACAGCAACCGGCTGTATGACTTCGACCGAAAACCCACAGCTCTCGCCGGCCTCAAGCAGGGTCTCGGCCGAACCGCTGCGCCCCTTGCCGAAGTTGATGTCATGCCCCACCACCAGCTTGTGTACGTCGAGAGCTCCCACGAGCAGGTCGCGCACGAAGACCTCGGCCTCTATGTCGGCAAAGGCGGGCGAGAACCGCTGCACCACCACGGCGTCCATGCCGCAGTTGGCCAGGGCACGCAGCCGGTCACCGAGGGTCATCAACTGCCTGGGTGCGTTGTCCGGTCTCAATACCTGTAGCGGGTGCGGAAAGAACGTGAGTGCCACGGCATCGGTGCCGTGGTGGTCGGCGTCGGCCCTGACCTGGTCGAGTATGACCTGGTGACCGCGGTGAACGCCGTCAAAATTACCTATAGTCAGGACCGGGCGGCAAAATGATCCCCGGGCCCGTTCGAGCCCCCTGAAAACCCTCATCGTGAAAAGCCAGGGTCAGCTGCCCTGCCCCCTGAGCCTGCGCCACGCCTCGTTGGCCTCGCCTGATCCCGGGTAGCCATTTACGACTTTCTGGAGGCTGAGCTTGGCGTCTATCTCGTCGCCGATAGCTGCAAACGCGTCGGCCAGGCGCAGCAGGGCTGCCGCCGTGCGATCGCCTGAACGGTATGACACGACGACCCGGTTGTACTCGAGTATGGCGCGCGAGTACTGGCCCTGGCGAAGGCAGGCCTCGCCGATCATGAACTGAGCGTCATCGCGGTAAGACGAGTCGCTATGGTCGTGGATAAAATTACGAAATGCCTGGATCGCGCCATCGTTGTCGCCAGCCTCGAACAGCTCGACGCCCTTGCCGTAGTCACTCCCTCGGAGAGACGACGGCACCTTCGGTTTTTCCCAGGAACTCTCCGACATGCCGAAACCAGGCCCACCGGAGTCGGCTTCATCGTCGCCCCAGGCGCCAGCGGCCGGTGCCCGGGCTTCGCCGGCCGTGCGGTCTGCCGGCGGCGCTGTGGCTTGCGCGGTATCTGCCTCGGCTGCCTCGGCATCAGACGGGCTGGGAATCCGGCCGAAAGGAACTTCACCGGCTTTCTGTTTATCCGCCCCGACCTCAACCCATCCGTCCGGAGCCGAAAGGCCGGGCCACTCGAGCAACCCTTCTCGACCATTACCCGCCGAGGTTGCTGCGCCCGCCGTCGCGGTCGCTCCTACTCCTGCCACGGCAGCAGGCCCTTCTACCACCACGGCACCTTCCTGCCCCGGCACAGCCTGGCCAGGAAGCAACTCAACTCGGCCGGGACCTTCGACGCCGGGGACCGGCGAAACGACCGGCGCCACGCGATCGGCCGACGACTCGGCTTGGTAGCCCAGCTCTTCGAGCATGGCCCGCAGGCGCTCCTGCTCAATTCGCAGCTCTTCTATAGCGCGGCGTTGCCGCACCTGTACCCGCTGCAGTTCACGGGTGCCCCGGTCGCCCGACACGACGCCGTACTGGGGCCCACAGGCCGAAACCAACAGGGTCGCTGTCAGAAAGCAGGGCATCAACAACAAGCGGGCGTTCTTCATATTCAGTCTTTTCCCAGGTCAACCAGTCGTGCGCGCCGGTTGCGTCGCCAGCAATCCGGGTTGGCATCCTTGCAAAGGGGGAGCTCTTCTCCGTAGCTCACAGTCGACAGCCTGTCGGAATCTACCCCGAGGGCGACCAGTCCGTCAACAACGGCTCGCGCTCGGCGAGCGCCCAGCGCCAGGTTGTACTCCGAGGTGCCGCGCTCGTCGCAGTGCCCTTCAACTTCGATCCTGTTGCCCGGGTGAGTGGCAGCCCAGGCGGCGTTGCGCTCGAGAACTGCCATCGCATCTTCGCTCAACTGCACAGAATCAAACTCAAAGGATACGTTTTCCAGGGGGCCACCCGAGGCCACGGCGCCCATCTCTTCAAACTGGTTTATGCTTGGCTCGGCCGCGAGCTCTTCGCTGGCCACGAGCCCCTGGTCGCGGGTTCCGCCGCCCCATCCGCCGAACACGCTTTCGCCCTGGGTCGAACAGCCAGCCATGACCAGTACGCACAGGGTCGTTACCGCCATCGTAGCTGCTACCCGCATATTTTCTCGCCTCGTTGTTACACCCATCTTCGTCACCACTTTTTCACTCCTTTCAGCACAATATCCCTTTCAGAACCGTATCCAGTCCAACACCGTATCGTCGGTTCCCACTCCAGGTGTTTACTATCTCATTGCAGGCGGCCAGACCACGTGGGGGCCGCATCATCTCCGGGGCCCGACGTGAGTCGGGTTATTATGCCACGGGCAGCGTGCACCATGTAGAGGTCGCGATCGCCAGCGCGCTTGCTCGAAAAAACGAGGAAGCGTGAGTCGGGCGACCAGGACGGATCTTCGTTTTCACCCTCAAAAGTCAGCTGCCGGGGCTTACCGCCCGCGGCGGGCATTGTCAGGATCTGGAAATATCGGCCCACGCGGCCCGTCCAGGCCAGGTGACGACCATCGGGGGACCAGGCGGGCGAGCAGTTGTAGCTGCCCTCGAAGGTCACCCGCCTCATGTCGCTACCGTCCTTCTTCATGACATATACCTGTGGCGTACCCCCTCTCGACGAGCAGAACGCCACCGAGTGGCCGTCGGGAGACCAGGCCGGATCGACGTCGATGCCCCAGTGCCGGGTGAGCCTGCGCGTGCGCTCGCTGCCAAGATCGAGGAGATAAAGGTCGGAATTGCCCTCGACCTCGCGCGAGAAAAGCAACGAGAGTCCCTGCGGCGCCCAGGCAGCGCCCACGTTGACGCCGTGGCGGTGGGCAAGGCGACTATCGTTACCGCTCGAGAGGTCGTAGCCGTAGAGTACCGGCTTGCCGCTCTTGAACGAGGTAAAGGCTATTCGCGTAGCGTCACGGTTCCAGGCCGGCGCCATGGTGATAGACCTGTGCGCCGTCAAGCGCGACACCGCGCCGTCAAAGCTGTACACGTAAAGCTCCCTGAAGTGTTCCTCTCGGTCGGAGACAAAACCTATCCAGGAATGAAAGGGCCCTTCGCGACCCGTCACGATCTCCATGACACCGTCGGCGACCTGGTGCGCCATTGCCGACACCGCGTCCACCGATCCGTTGAGACGACGTCCGCCCAGGCTGCGTCCCGCGGCTACGTCAAAAAACCTGACTTCGACAGTGATGCCCCCGGGCGTACCCGTGTAACTACCACCCACGACCCCGAGCACTCCCGCCGTTGACCAGCCTCCATAGCCATCGCTGGACGGCAAGCCCAGGCCCCGCGGCGGATCGACTACGTTAAAAATGCCCGACCTGCGAAGATCTTCGGCCAGCAGCTCATTAAAGCGTGCGGCCGCGGCCGGCCTGGTCTCGCCACCACCCCACTCCAGGCCGGGTACCGACACGGGCACGAGCACCGACCCGGGCCGCGAAATCTCGCCCCTGACCTGGGCCTCGGCCCGCGCGTTAATAAGCAGCAAGACACTGCAGACCATCAGGATCAGGGCCTTGCCCCGGCAGGTGATCATCTCTTTCGAGCCCCCGCGGCGTTGGCCAGGTCGTCTGAATTGAACTGTATGATCACCTCGCTGAACTCCTTCCTGTAACGATCCGGGGGAGGCTCTATCATGCCCGCGCTCCTGACCGCGTTCTCGACCGACCTGTCGAAGCCCGCGTTGCCCGACTCAGACAGCAGTCGGACCGCAGCCAGGCTTCCATCTGGCCTTACGCTGAAACTCACCGATACCGACAACCCGGTACCGGCATCTCCGGCCCAGATCCAGTTGCGGCGCAGGGTATCGATGAGCGTGTTGTAGTAGCGAAGAAACTCAACCCCCTGCAGCAAGTCGCCAGTGGCAGGGGCGTCCCCGGCAGACCCGCTCAAAGTGGCTAGCTTGCTGCCGTCTTCACTCTGTACGGCAGGCGGCGTGGTTTTCGGCGCAGGCTCAGACGCGGGGATGTTCTCCAGCACAGCTGCCACGGGCGCGGCCTTCTCCACGGGCGCGGCCTTCTCCACGGGCGCTGGCTTCTTGGCCACCGGCTCAGGCTTCTTCACGGGTACCGGCTTCTTCGCCACCGGCTCAGGTTTCTTCACAGGTACTGGCTTCTTCGCCACCGGCTCAGGTTTCTTCACAGGTAC
>DUBO01000005.1:0-512 GCA_012960245.1 Candidatus Binatota bacterium
CCGAGCCGGAGTCGCTCCCCGCGTCGTCGTTGCGCCACGCCCCGACAATGGCCGTGTCGCCGCTGATCGCTACCGAGGTTCCGAATTGGTCACCTCCTGCAGCATCAGAGGCTGTGATCTTTTTGACCTCGCCCCAGTTGTTCACGCCGCCCTCGTCGCGCTGGTATATGTAGGCCGAGCCGGACCAGTACGTTGTAGGCGCGGGCGGATCCCAGTCGTAAGGTGCCCCGACAATGGCCGTGTCACCGCTGATCGCCACCGAAGACCCGAACGCGTCCTCTCCTGCAGCATCAGAGGCTGTGATCTTTTTGACCTCGCCCCAGTTGCCCGATCCGCCCGCGTTGCGCTGGTATATGTAGGCCGAGCCGGAATAGACCCCGGCATCGTCATCGCCAGCCGCACCGACGATCACCGTGTCGCCGCTGATCGATACCGAGAATCCAAAATTATCCAACGCGGCGGCGTCAGAGGCTGTGATCTTTTTGACCTCGCCCCAGTTGCCCGATCCGCCC
>DUBO01000005.1:610-7813 GCA_012960245.1 Candidatus Binatota bacterium
ATCCGAATTTATCCAACGCGGCGGCGTCAGAGGCTGTGATCTTTTTGACCTCGCCCCAGTTGTCTGTGCCGCCCGCGTCGCGCTGGAACACGTAGGCCGACCCGAATGTCGATCCCGCAGTGGAAAAGCTAGGCGACCCGACAATGGCCGTGTCGCCGCTGATCGCTACCGACCACCCGAAGAAGTCTAGATAGGCAGCATCAGAGGCGGTGAGCTTTCTGACCTCGTTCCAGTTGCCTGTGCCGAGACCTGCTTGGCGCTGGTATATGTAGGCCGACCCGGATGACGTTCCCCCGTCGTCGTTGTAAGGCGACCCGACAATGGCCGTGTCGCCGCTGATCGATACCGACTGCCCGAATAGGTCGCCTCCGTCGGCGTCAGAGGCGGTGATTTTTTTGACGTTGGTGAGAATGGGATCGATGACCACGGGGTAGCGAGCGCCGCGGTCCTCCACCGACAGGCGCACGAGCAGGCCACCCCCCGCCCGTGCGGTTTCCCCCGACGAGACCAGTTCCATGCGTGACGCCAGCGGCCTGCCCGTGGCGTCGAATGCGTGCAACTTGGCGTAGCCCAGGCGCGCGCCCGCCCCGTGGAAAACGAGATCCTCTCCCACGCGCTCGGCCTCAAGTCCACCGCTGACGCGAAGATCAACCACCAGCGTCCCATCGCCACCCGGGCGCTGGTGGAGCGTGAATCCCTGCTCGATGCCACTACCCGAGTTCACGTACCACTCGGTGATACCGTGGCGCCGGTACTCTATGCGTTCCCGGTCAACCACGATATTGGCCGCGGTGGCGGGGCTAACGTGATCAATACGACCATAGGCGGCCAGCTGCATGTTCCACTCGGCCTTCGAATCGCCCACCGTTACCTGGACGCCCCGAGTACTGAAGGTGGCACGCAAGCCCTGCCGCGGGTTGTTGGCATGGTACAGGCCCGGCTCGCCGGGATCCTGCACGACCTGGTAGGAGCTACGCTCGATGGATTCCTGCAGACTGGCCGGCAGGTCGGAGATAGACAGCGTGTTGCGTTGCTGTGGCCCGGCCGTGCCGGCCGCGCTCCCCGGTAGATTCACCACGCAGAAGGACAGGAAGAACGCCAACGCCGATATGCCGACGATCGTCGACCGCCTCGCGATAAATCGCGCCAGGTGGGGGATCGTTGTTTTTTTTCGGCCCATGTCAGTTCTCCCGGTGCTACTGGCAGGCACAGTCGTTAGTACTCCCCGATTGTGAGCAGACCAGCGGGTCCGGGCATATCCCGAAGCACTGCGGCGCGCCTGAATCTTCGCAGGCCGTTTTCTTGAGCGCCGGCACACACAACTCCTTTGTCTTGCCCACCTTGATGTCGCGGTACATGAACTGATCCACCACCACCTGCTCCGGTGGATCGGGGGGCGGCTTGCACTTGAGTTTGTAGCAGATGAAGTCGGTGGTCAGCGCAGGGCCGGAAATGGGGTTCAATGACACGGGGTTGCCGCCCAAGGTGGCACTGTTGACGATTTTAAGCGTCGGGGCGCAGAACCTGAGGGCCTTTTTAACCTCGCAGTTGGAATCGAGCCCGAACTGGGGCGAGTCTAGATCGACGTAGGCCAGGAACTTCTTCAAGTAAAAGGCGTCCTTCATGTTGTAGCACTGCAGATGGCTTTCGCGGGCGCAGGTGCAGTCGGGCAGGCAGTGGCCCGGGCACAAAGTGTCATCGCTGCCGTCGCACTCTTCGCCTGCCTCGGTCACGTTGTTGCCGCAGAGAGAGTTGGGGCAATTGCCAAAAATCAGGTATTCGTCGTGGTTACATCCGGGAGAGAATGTAGAGTTTTGACCGGGGCAATTCCCGCTTTCGTACCACATCCACTCGTTGGCGGCTGCCCCCGGCGAAACGGTCCAGAAGGTCCCCCCGGGTGAAGAATTATCTTCGCCCACTGTCACTGCCTGCCATGAACTGCCGCTGTCACATGTAGCGATCTGCGTGTCGAGATCAGCTACGCTGGGTGCCGGATTCCCGTGGTCAAGATCGATGCCGGTGGCGCAAACCTCCCAGTAGCCCAGATCTCCGCTGAGTATCGTCTGCCCGCCGGAGTCAATCTGGGCGAGCAGTCCTTGCGCAGTGTTGTCGTCGCTCCAAGCGGCGATATAGACACAGCCATCGCAATTGAAGTTGTAGGTTTCGGCGGAATTGATTTGGGTGCTGCTTCCAAACGCTGTGCTGCCACCCAGGTCTGTCGTAGCGCCGTTGGCATCACGACAGTAGATCTCGTACGCATTGTCTGCCGTCACAAAGGCGGTTATTGGTTGGGCCCGGGCCGGTGTGGCCGACAGCAGCAGCGCTGCCGCCAGTAGCGTCAACGGCACGCCGCCTTTGAGTGCACTGCCGCTGAACCAGCACAGCACCTGAGAAAACCTTGCCACTTCCATCAATTACCTCTCGGCCTCTGAATCACCCCGAACGTAACCGGGCGAATGACCCCTGTCGAGCCTCGTACACCCCCGAACGGGGGGGTGGGGGGTGGGGAGGGCGCAAAAAAACCCTTTCGCTATGCTCTCAGGTGGTCAGTGGCGGGGCGTCGACCACAGGTCCGGCCGGGGCCGCGGCACTGTTACCGGAGCGATAGCTCCAGGCGGTAGGCCGCTTCGACTTCTTCGACCTTCTGGTCAAGGGCGTCCAGGCTCCAGTCGCTTGTCTCAAGCGGCGCGAGCACGCTTACGTTGACCACGCCGCTGCGCATTATCCATCCACCCTGCGGAAGAACCCTGCCCGCGTCGTGAATAACGATTGGCACCAGCGGCACCCCGGCAGCCATGGCGATTCGGAAGGCGCCTTTCTTGAAACGCCCGAGATCGGAGCCGGGGCTTCGTGTTCCCTCCGGGGCCATGGCGATGGCCGTTCCCCCGCGCAGTGTCTCGACCGCCGGTAGAAGGGCGCGCAGGGCATCTGCGTGGTCGCCGCGATCTACGAACACCGTTCCGGCAAAAGCGAAAGCCGGTCCCAGTACTGGATTGGAGCGTATTTCTCGCTTGGCCACGGCCACGAAGTCGCGCTGCAGCAGCGCACACAGGAGTATAGGGTCAATGCCACTCTGGTGGTTGAGGATGAAAACCGCCGGGCGCAGTGACAGGTGCTCGGCGCCGTCGACTCTGAGTTCTACTGCCGCCGCGCGCAGCCCCAGTCTGCCCCAGGCGCCGATAGCCCTGTTCATGGCCGCCCTTCGGTCACGGGTGCGTAGCAGGCACCACGCGCCCGTGAGCAATCCGGGCAGGATCGCAGCCACGGTAAGCAGCGTGCGAACTATGTCGGCCGGGGTGGCGGGGCGGGCGTTCGTGCCGCTACCCATGGTCGGTCAGGGCTGCCCCGCGGGCGTGTACCACACCGGCGAGGTCCACGCGCGCTCGCGTATGGAGCGGGCGACGCCCGTGTCGCAGCAGGTGGCCAACTCACCGGGCACCGAGTCCGGGTCGTCGCAGTCTACACCCGCGCGGTTGCACAGGTAGCTGTTCCAGCGGCAGCTCGGTACCTCGAGCACGCGCGCGTAGTAGAAGGCCGGCGCGTCGGGGTCAAAGTCGGGGTCTGTCCACACCGTGCACAACTGGTCGGAACCGCGCGCCCGGGTAGTGCAGGTAGAAAGATCGAGAGCGTCGGGATCAGCAGGTTCGCCCGCCACGTCGTAGACCTTCTCCACGCTGCGGCCATTGTCGAGGTAGCCCTTGACGATCTGTATCCGTTCGAGCGGGTGGCTGGGCGACTGCTTGCCGGCGGGATCGCGAAGCGCCCACAACGCCAGTTTCGGGGCGCCCGGGCCGCGGGCCGCGGGAAGATCGCCACCCATGGGCACGCCACCGGCGTAGCCTTTTTCAACGAAGTCGGAATCGCCGCAAAGGTCGTCGGGGTAGTCCCAGCCGGCAAACATTCGCACCGTCATGCGCGGCCCGCTTGTGCCGTAGACCTCGCGGCGGCGCATGGCGGCGAACAGGGCGTCGCGCGAGTTTTCCTCGGCCCATAGAACGGCCAGACCGCCGGGGTTGAATTCGGCGCGGTCGGGAAAGGCCGGCACCTGTAAACGCGAATCCACGGTTCCCGCCGCGTGTCCGACAAAGCTGTCCTCGTCGACCATGCCGGGGGCGGCGAGGTGGGTGTCGGTTGAGCCTATAAGACCGAACTTGAAAGGGTTGATGCCCAGTCGCGCCTGCTGCACCAGTCCCTCGGCCAGCACTTCGCGCGTGTACATGAGAGGTGGCAGCTTGCCGGGTTCACTGGTGACGTGGGCCATGTCGGCCATGCGGGCGTAGGGCAGGGTCTCGTAGGCGCACAGCTCGTCCTCGGCGCCCGGACGGCATTCGCTGTCGCCCTTGTGCTGGGTGACCTCCACCAGGGTCTCCAGGCGCGCGCGCGTGGCCGCGTCCTCGGCCGAAATCGGCGAACCGTCCGCGCTGGTGATGGTGAACATTGAGCCCGCACTCACGTTGGAGTTGTGGGGAATGGCCAGCACGTCGCAGCCGTTGCCCGCCTGCAGGCATTCCTGGTCCAGGGCCTGCCACAGGCCCTCCTGGGTGGGTGTTTCTATGTAGGTGGTCGGGAAGCGCTGGGCGGTGGCGTTGCGGAAGATGACATTACGGTGGATGTTGCGGCCTCCCGGCATGCCGGTCCACTCGTAGCCAACGAAGGTCGTGAAACCGCAGGCCGAGCTGCGGTCGTAGTGAGCTTCGGCGGCCTGCTGGATTTCCTGCCAGGGGCCAAGCGCCGCCTTCAGGCACACTGCGCCGCCGCTTCCGCAGAACGAGTAGCGCGAGGGCAGCTCGCTGCTGTAGACGTGGCCGTTGACGAGTATGTAGCCCAGCTTGGGAAACCTGCGCACCACCCGGCACACCAGCGAGTCGTGTCCTTCCTGCGATGGATCATCGCAGATACGGGTTTCGCCCAGCAGGTCGCTGTGGTCGGTGACGATGGCAAAATCCAGCGGCCGTCGGAGTTGTATGCTGCGCGAGGGGAGGCCGTCTCTGCTGTAAGGCTGTATGCCGAGGGCTTCGCCCCTGGCAAAACGGTAGGCGTCGCCGGGCCCGGCCATGGTTCCCTGGCCCCAGGCGTCAAACGACAGGGCGGTGTGAACGTGGGTGTCGCCGAAGAACGCGCGGCGAAGGGGATTGTAGTCGGTGCAGGGTGAGCGCTGCTCGCTGCGCTCGAAGGGTGCCTCGCTCGCTGTCGCGTTAGCGGCCGGCAGTAACAGGGTCGGCAGCAACAGCGCGGGCAGTAACACCACCGGCAGTAACAGCGATGGCAGCAACAGCGCCAGGACGACGCGCTTCATGACAGCAACCCCAACAGGTTGGAGTGGGGCAGGCCGCCGAAGGGGGTGATGTAAAGGTCAAACAGCAGCGCGATCAGCAGCAGGGTGGCACAGCCGGCCACGACAACACCCGTACGTGCGCGTACGGGCAGGCGGGTAAGCAGCCGCGTGCACAGTCGGGCTGCCAACCACCACAGCAACAGGTACACCAGCGCGTGGCCGGCGAACAGCGCGAGGATGAGCGGCACCGGCCCGGCCGCTCCTTCTACCGCCATCACGGCGGCGGTTACCACGGCCAGCAGCAGGTAACGCGCCGTTGGAGCCAGCACCTCCCAGGGCCCGAGCATGGGCAGCGGGACGGTGAGAACGAAAACGCAGAAGAGCAGCCAACGGGTCGTGCGTGTAACCATGCTTCAGCCGACCGCGCCCGGGGGATCGTTTTCCATATCGGGTAGCGCGGGCACGATCGTTCAGCCGGGTGAGCCCCGGTCGCCTGACAGCGAGGCGAACTCGTGCTGGTCGGTCATCGAGTATTCGCGCGCGCCAAGCAGTGTTGGTGCATCCCCGGCCCCCGGGGCGGGTTCATGGCCGGCACCGGCCGGGCGGTTTTTTTCTTTGTCGATGACATGGGGTTACGTCAGCGTGTGCTGGCGGTGGTACAAGATATTGGATTTTCCCGGGCAAATGGCAAGGCCCGGGTCTTCACGGGCGGGTGATTCGAGGTGGCGGGTCGATATCGGAGCGGCGCGGGCAGGCACACGGTACACGAGCGCGTGGCCGGCAAACAGCGCGCGGATAAGAGCCCCCGCCCCGGGGGGGGGCTCCCAACTACGGCACGCAGCTGGAGTTCGACGTGGCGTCGTCAAAGACGTCGCAGTCCACGCTTGTTCCGTCCATCGCGTTTACCATCAGGCAGACACGGCATTGGGCCAGGCGGGAAACACAACCCGTAAAGTCACCCTCTCCCACGCACTGGCCGGGGAAGATAGTGTCGAGCTGTTCGGGCGCGCACGACTTGTTGACGTCAGCCGTCAACTTCGCAACACCCTTGGCAATTTTGCCCCTGTCGTCGGTTATAACGGCGTTCAAGCAGCTGCCGAGGCTGTCCTGGTTGACGACGGTCTCAGCTTTCAGCCCTGCACTCTTGCACGCAATGAATAACTTGAAGGCAGTGCCCGCGATCTTTTCGTAGTCCTTTGAGACCGCTGCCTGGCACTTGGCTCCGTTCTTGTCGGCCTTGGAGTTGATGATGGTAGACTCCAGGTCGCTGCCGAACACCTGGCCGACCAGTGCCACTTCGTTGCTGATCGCCGCAAGGTTTACGCTTGCTCCAGACGTATAGCCGAAGTCAGGTACCACACCGCAGGCCTTGGTTTCCGTTGCGATCGTTTTTGCCTCAGCCTTGGCAACTTTTCCCTTAGCATCGGCGGTCAGGCAGGCGGTGGGGTTCGCTTCTTTACCCTTGCCGGCGTTCTTGATGCAGGAGGTGTTTGCCTTGCCCTGGGTGGCGGCAACCTTGGCGCCGGCCTTGTTGAGTGAATTTATACACTTGGCCTGGTCCTTGGTCTGGACGTAAGGCCCGCATATGTCGACCCCGCTGGCGCACGAACCCGTCACGCAGAGCGAACCCGTGGTGCACGCATCGCCGTCGTCGCAGCCTCCACCCTCGTTAGACTCTAAAGACTCACAGGCGTCGGCGGTTTCGTTGCAGTTTCCGGTCGTGCACTGGTTGTCGAGTCCCGAGCAGTCGGTAGCCACGCCACCATCACAGGCACCAGCCGTGCAGGTCTCACCGGTGGTGCAGAAGGCGCTGTCGTCACAGGCCGTTCCGTCGGCCTCGTTACCGTTGTCGGTACAGATGCCACTGCCATTACAAGTGTCATCGACCAGGCATTCATCGCCCTGGGTGCCGCAGGCAAAGCCCGCGG
>DUBO01000006.1 GCA_012960245.1 Candidatus Binatota bacterium
GTGACGGAAACGAGACCTGCAGCGCTACGCTCGACTGCCAGTCCGGCGCAGATCCATGCCCGGGACAGAGCTGCGACGAATCCGGCGACCAGTGTCTTACCGGCCCGGTGGCCATGATGGAAGCGGGCACGGTTCCGGTCGGTGGATCACCGGTTACCGTGTTGCTCGAAAACCTCTACAGCAGCCCGGTGGTGGCCTGCACGGTGCAGTACGCCAACAACACCACGCCGGTGGTAACACGCGTATCGGCCGTTGGGTCGTCCAGCTTCCAGGTACGACTACAGAACCCCTCTGGCGGCGCGGTCGCCACGGACAACGTCAACTGCCTGGTCGTGGAGGAAGGCACGTGGACCATAGACGGGGTCAACATCGAGGCCCAGGCCTACCTGTCCACCGTAACCGACCGTAGGGGAAACTGGAACGGGCAATCCCAGTCCTACGGGCAGGCCTACACCAACCCGGTGGTCATCGGACAGGTGATGACCGAAAACGACGCCAACTGGTCGCACTTCTGGTCCAACGGCGGCTCCAGGCAGAGCCCGCCGTCGGCGACGACGCTGAACACCGGTAAGTCGGTCGGAGAAGACGGTGTTACGAGCCGCGCCGACGAGACGGTAGGATTCATCGTGATCGAGGCCGGGCACGGTACCATCGGCGGCGTGGAGTTCGAGGCAGCGCTCGGAGCAGACACGGTGCGCGGCACGGGCAACAATCCGCCCTACAGTTACTCCTACTCAACGCCGTTCTCGGCGGCCCCGACCGTGGCAGTAGCAAGCCAGTCGGCAATGGACGGCAACGACGGCTCATGGGCGCAGGCCCACGGTGCCACGTTGTCCAACGCCACCACGCTGTTCCTGTCAGTGGACGAAGACCAGGTCGGCGGCGCCGAGCGCAGGCACACCACGGAGCAAGTATCTTACGCGGTATTCGCCGGGCCGGTGGTCTACCCTTAGACCGCCGCTCCGGCGTAACGCCCGGAGCGATAAAGAGTGGCGGAGGGGGGGAGATTCGAACTCCCGAATCCTTGCGGATTGCCGGTTTTCAAGACCGGTGCCTTCAACCGGACTCGGCCACCCCTCCCTGTTCACCCTGCGTGCTGCGAAAGTAGACCTGCTAGCTCTTCCCTTTCTTCAGGAGATGACCTGCTGCCCACCCATGTACGGCTGCAATACTTCGGGGACGTCCACCGTGCCGTCAGCGCGCTGGTAGGTCTCCAGCACTGATATGAGCACGCGTGGCAGTGCCAGTCCTGAACCGTTGAGCGTGTGCACGAGCGCCGGCTTGTCCTTGCCTGCCTTGAAGCGGATGTTGGCGCGACGGGCCTGGAAGTCGCGGAAGTTCGAACAGGAACTCACTTCCAGCCATTCCTCGCAGCCAGGAGCCCACATCTCCACGTCGTACTTCATGGCGGCCACGAAACTCAGGTCGCCAGTGCACATCTGTATTACGCGCCAGGGTATGCCCAGGCGGCGTGATACCTCCTCTGCGTTGCCCAGCAGTTCGAGCAACTGGGCGTCCGAGCTGTCTGGGTGAACGAAACGCACCATCTCCACCTTGTCGAACTGGTGGCCGCGCTTGATGCCGCGCACGTCGCGGCCGGCCGACATCTTTTCGCGACGAAAACACGGCGTGAAGGCCACGTGTTTTATTGGCAGCGAATCGGCCGACAGCACCTCGTCGCGGTACATGTTGGTCACTGGCACCTCGGCGGTAGGCACCCACCAGAAGTCTTCCTCTATGTCGCGGTAAAGATTGTCGCCGAACTTGGGCAGGTTGCCGGTGCCCAGCAGACACTCGCCGCGCACCATGGCCGGCGGGTAGACCTCGCTGTAACCGTGCTCACGGCTGTGCAGGTCGAGCATCCAGCTGATGAGCGCGCGCTGCAGACGGGCGCCGTCGCCTCGCAACAGGTAGAAACGCGTGCCCGAGATTTTTACGCCACGGTCAAAGTCGATTATCCCCAGGCGCTCGCCCAGCTCCCAGTGCGGCAGCGGCGTAAAGTCGAACTCGCGGCGCGCGCCTTCTTCGCGCAACACCAGGTTCTGCTCTTCGCCCTCACCCACCGGGACGTCCTCGTGGGGAAAGTTGGGCAGCTCGAGCATGGCGACCTCAAAGCTGCCGGCGACCTCGGCGAGATCTTTTTCGGCAGCGCCCATGCGCTCGCCCAACTCTCGCACCTCGGCCTTGGCCGCTTCCTGCTCCGGGCCTGGCGGCATAGCGCCGATGGTCTTCGAGCGAGTCTTGCGATCCGCGCGCATCTGTTCGGCCGCGGCTATCAGTTCGCGGCGGCGCGCGTCGAGTTCGACCACGGCCGTCAGCTGCTCGCGCTCGCAGCCCACCAGGGCCAGGCGGTCGGCTGCTGCCGCGGGGTCTTCGCGTATAAGCTTTATGTCGAGCATAGTCTTGCCAGCCTGGGCAGATCAGTCTTCGGGAGCACAATCGAAAGCGTCAACCACGTGTACGCACTCGAGGCTGCCGCCCTCAACGGCCACCACGTCAAAGCGCGCGGCCCGATCCAGACCATGGTGCCTCGCCAGCCATTCGACCGCAACGCGCGATACCTGCTTACGCTTTCGCTGGTCTACCGCCGCGAGAGCAGAGTCGAGGTCGGCCCTGAGTTTTACCTCCACGAACACCAGCTCCTCGCCGTCCAGGGCCACGAGGTCGATCTCGCCCGAAGTGAGCCTGGCGTTGCGGTCAAGCACTCGCATGCCGGCACGCTCAAGACACTCGGCCGCCGCATCCTCACCGGCCCGGGCCAGGCGTAGGCGCCTTTGGCCAAGGCTCTCGGCCTTCTGTCTTTTGTCCTGTCCGGCCATCACTACACCATCCCGGCAAATATACCTTCCACGCCAACCCGCTCTCAAGGGCCGGGATGTAATTTTCGAGGCGCCGTGTTAAACAGCGAGAATATGAAGATTTCGCAGGCCGAGGTTCGCCGCGTGGCCACGCTGGCCCGGGTGGAACTGGATGACGACGAGCTCGAAAGCGTGGGGCGCGACCTCAACCGCATACTCGACTACGTGGCTAAGCTGGACGAGCTCGACACCAGCACGGTAGAGCCCACCGCCCAGGTGGTCGACTTTGCCGCGCCCATGCGAACCGACGAGGTCACCAACAAGCCAGCCCCCGAGGACGCCGTGGCCAACGCGCCGCGCAGCGACAAGAACTTCTTCGTCGTGCCCAGCATAATCGAGTAGAAAGGGTCACACGCCGTGTCCGAACTCACCAACGAACTCACCGACCTCGGAGTTGCCCAGGCATCGCAGGGGCTGGCAGCCCGCGATGTAAGTTCTGAGGAACTCACCCGTGCCTTCCTCGAGCGAACGCTTGCGCTGGACCAGGGCACAAGCCAGGCGATCGGCGCCTACCTGGAGCTCAGCGCCGAATCGGCGCTCGACCAGGCCCGCGCCGCCGACGCCCTGCTCGCCAGCGGAGACCCGACCACCCCACTCACGGGCGTACCCATAGCCCTGAAAGACATCTTCATCACCCGCGACCTGGCCACCACCTGCGCGTCCAGAATACTCGCCGGCTTCAAACCCAGGTTTGACGGTACGGTGGTGGCGCGCCTGCGCGAAGCCGGGGCCGTGATAACCGGCAAGCTCAACATGGACGAGTTTGCCATGGGCTCATCGACCGAAAACTCGGCGCTGGGCACCACCCGCAACCCGTGGAACCGTGACTGCGTGCCCGGCGGCTCGTCGGGTGGCTCGGCGGCGGCGGTGGCCGCGCGCATGGTACCGGGCAGCTTCGGCACCGACACCGGCGGCTCGATCAGGCAGCCGGCAGCGCTTTGCGGAGTGGTCGGCATGAAGCCCACCTACGGACGTGTGAGCCGCTACGGGGTGATAGCCTTCGCCTCGTCGCTCGACCAGGTCGGCCCGCTGGCCAACAGCGTTGAAGACACCGCCCTGCTGTTCGAGGCAGTGGCCGGACACGACCCGCGCGACTCGACCTCCATTCCGCAGCCGGCGCCCGACTGCCGCGGCTCCTTGCACGACGGCGCAAAAGGGCTGCGCGTCGGAGTGCCCCGCGAATACTTCGGCGAGGGCCTGGACCCCGAGGTCGAAAAATCGGTGCGCGCACTGCTGGCCGCGTTAGAACGCGACGGCGCGAGCCTGGTTGAAGTGGAGCTGCCACACACCGAGTACGCGGTGGCCACCTACTATATCGTGGCCACGGCCGAGGCTTCTTCGAACCTGGGCCGCTACGACGGCGTGCGCTACGGCTTACGCGAAGGCGAGGACGGCGGACTCACTAACATGTACGGGGCGAGTCGCGACGCCGGATTTGGCGCCGAGGTAAAGCGCCGCATCGTGCTGGGCAGCTACGCGCTGTCGGCCGGCTACTACGATGCTTACTACCTCAAGGCCATGAAAGTGCGCACGCTCATTCGCCGCGACTTCGAACAGGCCTTTGAGAACTGCGACGTCCTGCTCACGCCGACCTCGCCCGACACGGCGTTTGAACTCGGCTCGCGCACCGACGATCCCCTGAAGATGTACATGAGCGACGTGCTCACCATTCCCTGCAACCTTGCCGGACTGCCCGGCCTGTCGCTGCCCTGCGGGCTCGACTCCAAGGGCCTGCCCATAGGCGCGCAGCTGCTGGCTCCGCCACTGGCCGAGCCCTTGTTGTTCAGGGCGGCACGGGCCTGCGAAAAACTCATCGGTTTTGACCAGCGACCTCCCGAACAAGACCTGGCCGGGGGCGCCGGCAAATGAGCCACTACGAGCAGGGCGACTGGGAAGCCGTCATCGGCATAGAAACGCACGTTCAGATGCTCACCCGCAGCAAGTTGTTCTGCGGGTGCTCGGCCAGCTTTGGTGCCCAGCCCAACGAGCACACCTGCCCGGTGTGCCAGGGCATGCCCGGCGTACTGCCGGTGGTAAACGCGCAGGCGGTTGAATACGCGGTGATGGCCGCGCTGGCGCTGGGGGGCGAGGTGCAGCCCACCAGCCGCTGGGCGCGAAAGAACTACTTCTACCCCGACCTCCCCAAGGCCTACCAGGTATCGCAGTACGAACTGCCCTACTGCCTGGGCGGGCAGGTCACGCTGGTGACCGACGGTGAAGAACGCAACATCACGCTCACGCGCATACACATGGAAGAAGATGCCGGCAAGAGCATCCACGACGCGCACTCGGATTTTTCTTACGTCGACCTTAACCGCGCTGGCGTGCCACTGATGGAGATCGTCAGTGAGCCCGAGATCCGCTCGGCGGCAGAGTCGGCAGCCTACATGCGCAAGCTGAGGACGGTGGTGCGCTGGCTGGGCATCTGCGACGGCAACATGAACGAGGGCAGCATGCGCTGCGACGCCAACGTGTCACTGCGCAAGCGCGGCACGAGCGAGCTCGGAACGCGCGCCGAGGTAAAAAACATGAACAGCTTCCGCGCCGTCGAACGCGCGGTCAACTACGAGATCGAGCGCCAGGCCGAGTTGCTCAACGCCGGAGAAGAGATCACCCAGGAAACGCGCCTCTGGGACGCCGACCACGGCGTCACCCGCTCCATGCGCAGCAAGGAAGAAGCACACGACTACCGATATTTTCCTTGCCCCGACCTGCTACCGCTGGTCATTGCCGACGAACTCGTCGAAAGAGTGCGAGCCGCATTACCCGAGCTGCCCGACACCAGGCGCGCACGCTTCGTGGAAAGCTACGATCTTTCGGCCTACGACGCCGAGGTGTTAACGGCCAGCCGGGAACTGGCCGATTACTACGAGGCCGCCGTGGCCGCGCACGACAACCCCAAGCTGGTGGCCAACTGGGTGATGGGCGACGTGCTCCGCGCTACCCGGGAGGCCGCGGGCGAAGGCGAGGTTGATTACTCGCGCATACCACTGGCCCCCGAACGCCTGGGCGCACTGCTGGCGCTCGTCGACGACGGCAGCATAAGCGGCAAGATCGCGAAAACCGTTTTCGACCGCATGCTCACGGACAGCGACGACCCCGCCGACATCGTCAAGAGAGAGGGCCTGGCGCAGGTCAGCGACTCGGGCCAACTCGAAGCCTGGATAGCCGAGGTCGTGGACGGCAATCCCGACAAGGTCGAGGACTACCGCGGCGGCCGCGACAAGCTGCTGGGCTGGTTCGTGGGGCAGGTCATGCAACTGAGCCGCGGGCAGGCGAATCCCGGCGAGGTCAACCGCCTGCTGCGCGAACGACTGGCGGGCTGAGGCATCATGCCAACGGGCCCGCGAAGAGTAGTCGTGCTGCTGGTCGCCCTGGCGGCCGTTGCTTTGCTCGTGCTCTTGCTCAACCGCGAGCAGCCCGGTGACACCCCCTCCCCCGTCGCAGACGAGATCGCCAAGCCAACTCCGGCCGATCACGGCGGCAGGCCCGAACCGCCAGCCGAGTTCAAGGTGGTACCCGGGCCGGCTCCCCCGCCGGCTGGCGATTCGGCCGGCTCGCAACAAGCCAACGATCAACAGGGCCACGACCAGGACGGCGCCGTTCAGGATTTCAAGAAACTCAACCGCTACCCGGCTTCGTCGCGCCGGCTTACCGGAGACTCTGCCGATCTGCTCAACCCCAACTCCCGCTACGAAAGACGGCAGCTGCTTGCCGACGGCGAGGCCAACGCCGACATGAGCTGGGAGGTGCTGCTGACCGCCGACCGTTATTTTGTGCGCGGCCGTGAGCCACTAGAAGTCTCGCTAGCGCTCTGGCACGAGAACCGAGAGGTAGTGCCGCGCCGCGTGGTGATGACGGCGAGCAGGCTGGACGTGGACAACACGGTGTCGTTGTCACTTCAGAGAGATGGCAGCGGTTGGTCTGCGCAGCTGTTTCCCGCCCAGCACTGGCCCGGCTACGTCGGCGAGCTTCGCGTGGAGGCGACGTTTTCTGCGACCGGCCTGGCCCAGCAGACCGGCTCGCTGGTCTTCTACTTCACCTCGCCCGGGCAGCTGCCCGGCGAGTTTACCGGTGAGTTCAGCGATCGCCTGTCGGCGGGCGACCTGCTGGTCGATGTCGGCATGAGGGTAGACCAGCAGGGGCGATACCGGGTGGAGGCCAACCTGTTTGACGTGGCGGGCAAGCCCGTGGCCTGGGCTTCGTTCGAAGACGAGCTGCGCACCGGGCTGCAAGGCGTGCCCTTGAAATTCTACGGGCTGGTCTTCCACGACGCCGGCGCTACCGGCCCCTTCGTGCTGCGACAGCTGCGCGGCTACCGCCTCCGCCGCGGCGGCTCGCCTCACCGCCAGGACATGGCCGACTACCCGGGCGAGTACTACCTCGCCGGTCACTACGAGCCAACCGATTTCACCACCGCGGAGTACAGCAGCCCGTGGAAGAAACGTATGCTCGAGTTTTACAAGGAAGCCCTGGCGCGTGGGGTCAAGCTCGGTCAAGCCGGGGCCAGGGACGAGTAGCCGCAGGTCAGGCGAGCAGCGCGTACCGCGCGATCGACCATCGACGAGCCCATCCAGGTCCACAACGGGATGGCCAGGTAGAAGGCGAAGCGGGTGAGCGCCCTCTGAGTCGCCGGCACCGCAATCGCGGAGGCTTCGCTCATCGCCAGTTCTCTACCGCGTGTGCGCCGCCCTCCCCAGTTCGGCGCGCGCACAATAATCACGATGTCGTTCAGTCGTAGGTAATAACCGAACGGATGACGTCGCCCTCGAGCATGGCGGTAAAAGCGTCGTTGACGTCTTCGAGCTTGATCCGCTGCGACACCATACCCTCGAGATCAAGCTTACCTTCCTTGGCGAAGTTGATGAACTTGACGAAGTCGGTGCGCACGTTGGCCGAGCCGTAGATCGTGCCCACGATGCGCTTGTTCTCAAGCGGCAGCAGGGCCGAGGGTATGCTGCACTCGTCGAGGTAGCTGGGGATGCCCACCCAGATGACCGAACCGCCCGGGCGGGTGATGTCGTAGGCCTGCCGCTGCAACACGGGCACGCCGACCACCTCGAAGGCGTAGTCGGCGCCGCGGCCGTCAGTCAGGCCCTTGACGAACTCGCCCAGGTCCTCGTCGTTGGGGTTCACCGAGTGGGTCGCACCAAAATTTATCGAAGCGCTACGCTTGGATTCGTTCAAGTCGACGGCGATGATCTGCTCGGCACCCGCGACACGACAGCCCTGGATAACGGCCTGTCCCACGCCTCCGCAGCCTATCACCACGCAGGTGCTGCCGGCCTTGACCTCGGCGGCAAACAAGGCGGCACCAACACCCGTGGTGACGCCGCAACCAACCAAAGCAGCCTGCTCAAGCGAAAAATCTGCGGGTATCTTTACCAGCGCCGCCTCGTGCACGACGGTCTCCTCGGCAAAAGTGGCCAGGCCGCCGGGTCCACAGAGCAGGGGGCTGCCATCCTGGCGGCTGAAGGGAAAACGGCCCATGCCGATCTCCAGTGCTTTTTCGCAGACGAAGGCCTGGTCGTTTTTACAGTAGAAACACTCGCCGCAGGTGGGCACGAAACTGCCGATCACATGGTCGCCGGTCTCCAGGCCGTAGTCGTTCTTACCGGCCGACACGACCACTCCAGCGCCCTCGTGGCCGAGGATGGCCGGCGGCGGCAGCGGCAGTTTGCCCTGCCAGATCGAGACATCTGAGTGGCAAACCCCGGTGGCGCCCCACTTGACGTGTACTTCGTTATCCCCGGGATCGGCGAGGTTTACGTCCTCGATCACCATGGGCTCGTTATTTGCCAGCATTATCGCAGCTTTCATAATGCCGGAATCTACCCCCCCGCCCCTGCCAACAAAAGGGGGGGCCAGGTACTTTTTGCCTTAAAGCTGCCTGTCCCCGTTCAGGAGTATGCAGAGTTGAAGCGGACGTAGGCCTCGGTGAGGTCCGACGTGACTATGCTTGCGCGGCCGGGGCCGTGGCCCAGGCGTATGGCGAGAGTGAAGGTATCATTTTTCATCACGCGGGCAGCGCGACGGCGGGCCTCTTCGGACAACAGCTCGCCGGCCTTCACCAGCGCCACGTCGTCCACCGATATCGCCACGCGCTTGAAGTCGACATCGACGCCAGAATTGCCGAGCGCGCAGACTATCCGTCCCCAGTTGGGATCGCCGCCCGCGAACGCGGCTTTCACGAGCGTGGACGTGGCAACGGCGCGGGCCGCGCGCTCAGCGTCGGCGTCACCCGGGGCACCCTCCACCAGCACGTCCACCACCCGCGTGGCGCCCTCCCCGTCGCGCACTATCATGCGCGACAGTTCATCGGTGAGTTCGCCGACGGCCGTGGCCAACAGCTCGTAACCCGCCGACTTCCTCGAACGTATGGCTTCGCCACCGGCAAGTCCCGATGCCATCAACACCACGGTGTCGTTGGTACTGGTATCGCCGTCGACGGTGATGCTGTTAAAGCTGCTCGCAACGGCCTCGGCCAACACCGCCCGCGCGGCTCCTGGTGACAAGGGCGCGTCGGTCACCAACACACACAGCATGGTGGCCATGCCCGGGTGGATCATGCCTGCACCCTTGGCCAGGCCGGCCACCGTAGCGGTCTCCCCGCCCGGCAGTTGCACGCTGCGGGAGGCCCACTTGGGAAACGCATCAGATGTCATCATGGCGCGCCCGCAAGCGCTGGCGCGGCGCGTACCGAGCGCGTCGACGGCCAGCGAGATCGCCCGCGTCATGCGCCGTCGGTCGAGCTGCACGCCTATGACGCCGGTTGAGCAGGGCAGTACGAGGCCAGGCTTTATGCCCAGCCGCTTGGCCAGTTCACGACAACTCCACTCGGCCAACTTGAGACCACTGCTGCCCGTGGCCGCGTTGGCGTTACCCGAATTGATGAGCACCGCCTGCGCCAGCCCATCGGCCACGTGCTCGCGCGCCACCACAACGGGCGCGGCGGCAGCGGTATTGCGGGTAAACACGGCCGCGGTCGGCACCGGCGAATCGGCCACCACGAGCGCCGTGTCACGCCTGCCACCGGTCTTGAGGCCGCCGTGAACGCCGGCAAAACGAAAGCCCGCCACGGGCCCCGGGGCCGGCCCGGGATCGATCTTCACGCGCGCGGGCCCTGCCACCGTCGCCCCGTCGCCCGCTGGGCCACCGTCGGTGAGGCGCTCATGACTTGCCGTGACACTTCTTGTACTTCTTGCCGTTACCGCAGGGACAGGGGTCGTTGCGACCCACCTTGTTGCCCGTGCGCTTCACTTGTTTTTGTTCGGGAGCGCCACCCTCGCCGCCTCCCCTGCCCATCATCACCGCCGCGCTTTCATCTCGGCGGCGTTCCTCCATGCGGTCGACTTCCTGCTCGTCGGCGATACGCACCGAAAACATTTTCTCGACGACATCGTTCTCGTAGGAAAGCATCATGTTCTCGAACATGTCGAAGCCTTCCTTCTGGTATTCCTGGAGGGGATTCTTCTGGGCGTAACCGCGAAGACCGATACCCTCTTTGAGGTGATCCATGGCCAGCAGGTGGTCCTTCCAGTGGTTGTCCAGGCACTGCAGCGAGAGCACGTGCTCGAGGTGCCGCACCACCTCGACGCCCATTTCTTCTTCGCGCTTCTCGTAGGCCGCCAGCACCCGCTGCTGTATGGCGGTTTCAAGCACTTCCACAGTCAAACCGTCGCGCGGCAGGTCGGCCAGTCCAGCGCGCACAAGAAACTGGGCGAACAAGGCGTCGTCGAGCGATTCCAGTTCCCACTCGGCCGTTTCGATTTCCTCGTTTGCGTGCAAGGCCACGAGATCTGTAGCCGCGGCGGCTGCCATGCCCAGCACCTCGGTCCTCAGCTCGCCCTCGGACAGGCATTCGCGACGCCGATGGTACACCACCTCGCGCTGCTTGTTCATCACGTCGTCGTACTCGATGAGGTGCTTGCGGGTATCAAAGTTCTGGCCCTCAACCCGCTTCTGCGCGTTCTCGATGGCGCGCGACACCATCTTGGCCTCGATGGGCACACCGTCTTCCATGCCCATGCGCTCCATCAGGCCCTGTATACGCTCGGCGCCGAACACGCGTAGCAGGTCGTCCTCGAGCGACATGAAAAACCTCGACGAGCCGGGATCGCCCTGCCGACCCGAGCGACCACGCAACTGGTTGTCGATCCGGCGCGACTCGTGGCGCTCGGTACCCACGATGTGAAGGCCACCGGCTGCCAGCACCTCTTCGTGTTCAGCCGCGCACTGCTCGGTGTATCCGGCCAGCGTGGCCTCCCACTGGGGATCATCCTCGCCGTTGGCGAGATCCTTGCGGGCCAGAAACTCGGGATTACCACCCAGCACGATGTCGGTGCCGCGGCCGGCCATGTTGGTCGAAATGGTAACCGCGCCCTTGCGCCCGGCCTGGGACACGATCTCTGCCTCGCTCGCGTGGTGCTTCGCGTTGAGAACGTGGTGTTTCATGCCCACCTTCTTGAGCGCCGCACTGAGTTTTTCGGAGTTCTCAATGGAGATCGTACCCACCAGCACTGGCTGCTGGTCGACAGTACACTCTCGGATCTCCTCGATGACCGCATTGAACTTCTCGCGCTCGGTCTTGTAGACCACGTCGGGCCGATCATCTCGCACCATGGGCTGGTGGGTGGGAACCACCAGGACCTCGAGCCCGTATATCTTACCGAACTCCTCGGCCTCGGTCTCCGCGGTGCCGGTCATGCCTGACAGCTTGTCGTACATACGAAAGTAGTTCTGGAAGGTGATCGTGGCGAGCGTCTGGTTCTCGCGCTCGATCTTCACGCCTTCCTTGGCCTCGACGGCCTGGTGCAGGCCGTCCGACCAGCGCCGTCCCGGCATCAGGCGACCGGTGAACTCGTCGACGATGACGACCTCGCCGTCCTGCAGCATGTAGTCAACGTCGCGCTTGAACAGCGTGTGGGCCTTGAGCGCCTGGTTCACGTGGTGCAGTGTCTCGATCTCGGCAGGGTCGTAAAGGTTGCCCACGCCCAGCAGGCCTTCCATCTTGGTCACGCCCTCCTCGGTGAGGGTCGCGCTGCGGGTCTTCTCGTCGAGCTTGTAGTCTTCTTCCTTGACCAGGCGAGGAATCAGGCGGTTCACCTGGCCGTATTTTTCGGTCGACTGCTCGGCCGGCCCGGAGATGATAAGCGGCGTTCGGGCCTCGTCGACCAGAATTGAATCCACCTCGTCAACTATGCCGAAATTGAGCTTGCGCTGGGCGAACTCCTCGGCGTCGAACTTCATGTTGTCGCGCAGGTAGTCGAAACCAAACTCGTTGTTCTGCCCGTAAGTGATGTCGGCGCGGTAAGCCTCGCGTCGCTCCTGCTCGTCCATGTCGGGGTAAACAATACCCACCGACAAGCCGAGGTACTTATACACGCGCCCCATCCAGTCGGCGTCGCGACGGGCGAGGTAGTCGTTGACCGTGACCAGGTGGGCACCCTTGCCCTCGAGCGCGTTGGCCACCAGGGCCAGGGTGGCCACAAGCGTTTTGCCTTCGCCGGTCTTCATCTCGGCTATCTTGCCGTCGTGCAGTATGTGACCACCGATTAGCTGCACGTCGTAGTGACGCATACCCAGCACCCGCGTCGCCACCTCGCGCACGCCTGCAAAAATCTCGGGTAGCAGGTCGTCAAGCTCTTCGCCACGGTCGAGCCGTTGGCGCCAGTCGGTTGAAATCGAGGCAAGAGCCTGTTCGTCGAGCGCCTGCATGTCCGGCTCAAGTTCGTTGACACGGGCAACGAAGGGCCGCATGCTTTTGACATACTTATCGCTGGCCGTGCCGAAAATCTTTCGTACCGAATCAACCAGCATCGCCAGTCTCCCCACCTCGCGCGCCCGGTGCCGTGACCGGCCGCCGGTAGCGGTCAAACATCTGGCCCCATGGCGTCTGCTCGAATTCGCGTATGCGGCGGCGCCCTATCGTGGGGTACCACAGGAAGTCGTGGTAGACGTTAGACGCGAACGGTGCCCAGCCCATCAACGGCGAATGCAGCGCGGCCTTTTCAAGAAAACGCAGCGGTCCGCGCCTGAGCATCTGGTCACCCCAGATCACCAGGCTCCGCCGCGTGCTGAAGGCAGGGTTAAACTCCCGCAGCTCGTCGCCGACGATATCAATCCTGGATACATCGGCACAACCCAGCTCGCGCTCGTGGCACATGGCCAGGTAAGGAATCTCCATAGGATCAAAACCCATCATCTTTGCCGCGACCGCGTCCACGGCCACGCTGTCTGCGCCGGCTATGAGAACGTTGCCAATCCTGGGCACCATTGTACGCGGTCCGGCTCCGTCGCCACAGACCGTGCCGTCCATCACGGCAAAAATACCCGGGTGCAGCTCTTTCTGCATTATAACAAGATCGACAAGCACCTCGTGGATGTGCTTGTGAGCGTAGTGGCGCACCTCCTTGAGCAGGCCACCGAACGAATTCTTTATGGCCCCGGTAGTCGTGGAGTGCCCGTGCGTCTTGACGGTCGGCAGGTGCAGTACCTGTCGGCCCTCGTACATGGCCGGTATCTCGATGCCGTCGGGAAATATATCGTTGAGCTTCAACAGCGGACGCTCAAAACGGTGGGTCTTCCACTCCACGTCGGTGAGCGGGATAAACGGCAGATCGTAATGGTCGAGCACCCCCTGCCAGAGGTTGTTGCGACAACCCTTCAGGGGGTCGGTGACAACGGTGCGATTTTCGACCGGCAGCAGCCTCTGGGGGGCAAAACCGTCGCCCAGCATGGTGCGCAGGACCCCCTCGAGCTGCCAGGGCTGGCTCGAACAGGCCGGGAAATACCGGGTCCACGACAGGTTGAGCTTGACCAGGGTGTCCACCTGGTCGGAAAGCTCCGAACGGTAGTCGGCCGCCTCCATCACGCGGCGGTAGTCGTCCAGCACCGTCTCTGGGCTGGTTCTTACTATGCCGACTACACTTGTACTCATATTCTCAGACCCGCCCGGCCGGCTATCCTCCCGCCCCGGCCGCCAGCTGACTATACAGCAGCAGCACTACAGTTGCCGCCCACAGCGCTATGCCTGCCTGCAGGGGCAAATCTCCCAGCAATACGTCGGTGGGCGAACCGCCCTGCTGCCTGCCGTAAACCAGAAACAGGTATCGGAAAACCCCGAAGACCACAAAGGGAATGGTCAGGTACATGCGATCCGTACCCAGGTTGGCAGCCACCGCAGGGCTCAGCGTGTACAGGACGTAGACAAACATGGTCAACAGACCCGAGATGGTTACCAGTTTGTCGAGCAGCTCGGGGTCATAGCGCCCCAGCACCTCGCGGTGACCAGTGGCGCTGCCGGCCAGAAGCGTGACCTCGTGCCTGCGCTTAGCTAGGGCGAGAAAGAGCGCGAGAAAAAAGGTGCACACGAACAGCCACGCCGACATTCGAGCGTTGACGGCCACCACACCCGCCGCCGCGCGCAAGCAGAAGCCGGCGGCGATGGCCACCACGTCGACCACCGGGACGTGCTTGAGCCACGAGCTGTATAGCAGCTGAAGGCCGAGAAACACGGCGACCACCAAGGTAAAACGAGCGCCGAGCAGCAAGCCGCCCCCCACGGCCACCAGCGCCAACGCAACGGTTAACGCGCAAGCCGCGGGTGTCCCCACGCGCCCGGCTGCCAGCGGACGGTCACACTTGAGCGGGTGCAGTCGGTCGCGTTCGCGGTCGACAAGGTCGTTAAAAACGTAGGCTGCGCTCGACGCCGCGCAGAAACACAGCAGCGCGATGCCCGCGTTGCTGAAACCCTCGCCCTCGAAGAGCCTGCCCGAGAACAACAGGGGCGCGTATACGAAGGCGTTCTTTGTCCACTGCGCGGGCCTGGCCAGCACCAGCAGGTCTTTCACCGCGGCCGGCCCTCGCTGCCCAGGGCCGTCTGCCAGGCTTCGTCTATGCAGGCCCAGAGTTCCTTTACGCCCGCACCCGTATTCGACGAAGTAGCATACACCGGCACGTCGCCTGTCTGCGCAGAAATCTCGCGAATGGCCGTCTGCGTTTTAGCCCGCGACAACTTGTCGCACTTGGTCAGCACCCACAGCCACGGTACGCCGGCCTCGTCGAGAAACGCGCCCAGCTCTATTTCCTCGGTCTGTGGCCCGCGCCTGACATCTATGAGTATGAGCACCGCCACGAGCTCTTCGCGGTCGGACAAGTATCCCTCGACGAGCTTTTTCCACTCCGCGCGCTCACCGCGCGACCGCTTGGCGTAACCAAAGCCGGGGAGGTCAACCAGGCGCAGGCGTTCGTTGATGGCGTAGAAGATCAGGCCGCGGGTGCAGCCCGGGGTGCGACTGGTGCGGGCAAGTCGCCGGCGTCCCAGCAGGCTGTTGATGAGCGAGGACTTGCCGACGTTGGATCGACCGGCGACGGCCACCTCGGGGCCGACCGCCCGCGGCAACGCGGCTGCCGAATTGGCCTCGGCCGCGAACTCCACGCTTCGAACCCTGGCCACGACTTCAACTTACCGCGGCCAGGTGCCGCCAACGCGACAACGGGCGGCGCTTCCGCTTTCAGCCCGCGCCCAGTTGCGACTTGATCGCGCGCACCTGGTTCACAAAGCTCTCCTTGATGGCGCTTTCCTGTACACCGGTACCGATGGGTAGCTGGATCTTGTCGGTCTGTTTCGCCTTGTACACGTACATGGTCCTGCTGCCGTCGGGCGAAGCCTCCAGCGAGTAAGTGGCGTCGATGTCGACCATGGCCGACTCCAGGGTCTTCAAGTGCATGACCTTGTTGGCGTCGTCATAGGTCATCTCCAGCTTGAGCATCTGGAGATTGCCCAGGGCCAGCATGTGCACCTCGACTTCCTTGCGATTACCCTCGTCGACCAGCACTTCGCTCTTCTTGTACTGCTCGCTGGTCTCGGCGAGACGCCCGGGGTTCTTCATCGACTCCCAGATCTTGTCTGCCGGTGCGTCGATGCGCGAGTGTAGCTCGATGGTAAAGACCTTGCCGTCCTTGATAAGCTCGGAAAATGCGATCTCTTTTATGTCGCCTTCCCACTGCCTGGCTGCCTTGCCCGTATTGAGAAGGCCCATGATGGCGTCGCAACCCGAAAGACCGAGAAACGCGGTCACGCAGACAGCGACCATACCAGCCCTGAAATTATTATTCGTCCTGAAATACCGCATCTTATATAACCCCTGTAATATTCTCTTACCCAGCGGCCGGATACTTACGCCCGCCCCGGTAGATAATGACACCCGAAAACCTATAGCAGGCCCACTCGGTTCACAAGAGGAGGAGAGTCAGCGCTCCACGCGCAGAACCGAGCCCGCAGGCAGGCGCCCCATAAGATCGTCGAGGGCCGCGTCCACGTACTGTTCGTCGCGGGATTCGAGTGTGAGCTTGACCGAGTACTCGCTGCGATCCAGGCGCGGATAGCTACCCAGCAGGAGCTCGGAAAAAGCTTCGAGCGTGGCGTCGAGCGAAGGTGCGATGGCCGCCTCGTCACTGCTCACGTAAACCTGCCTCAGGTACCAGGGCTGCCCGCGCAAGCGATCGCGCAGGCCAGCGACCTTGGCCTTGAAAATCTCGGGTATGCCCGGCAGCACGTACACGTTCTCGATCATCACGGTCGGAAACCTGAAGTGTTCGTCCGCCACGAGTTCGGCACCCGCGGGCACCTCGGCCATCTTCAGGTGAGCGGGCGTGAGATCACCGTCTATCCAACCGTCGATGAGCTGCCTCAGCTCGGGGTGTATCACCACCTCGCGATCAAAAGCGCCGGCCACCGCACCGATGGTGATGTCGTCGTGGGTCGGGCCCACCCCACCGGAGGTGAACACGACATCGAACTCGGCCGAGTAACGCGCCACGGTATCGGCGATGGTCTCAGTGTCGTCGGGAATGACGACTACGCGGTCGAGCGACACACCGAGTTCGCGTAGTTCGCGCGCGAGCAAGCCGGAGTTGCTGTCTACGACCTTGCCCGAAAGGATCTCGTTGCCGATGACCACCATCGCGGCGGTACTTGGATTACGTACTGCTGTCACCGTATTGCCGTCACCGTGGCTGAAACCTTAACACGCTGGGTCAACCGCGGCTATCTTCGAGCAGCGGCGGTTGCTCACCCAGTGCGTCGACGAGGAACTCGCGTAGTTTTTTCTTGAGCGCGGCCTCCACCTGTCTCACCCTCTCTCGGCTCACGCCCCAGCGCTCGCCCAGTTCGGCAAGAGTTACGGGGTCTTCAGACACCAGGCGCTCGCGCCAGATCTGCTCGTCGCGCCCCGACAGCGTTTCGCTGAAAATATCGAGCTGCTGCTTCATCAGCGAAAAAAACTCTGAGTCGGCGACGTCTTCTTCAACGTTCGCCTCGCTGGGGATGAGATCGAGTACCCGGGTCTCGGTGTCTATGCCCACCGGGGCGTCGGCAGAAACCTCGGCAGACATGGCCATGCGCAGCTGCATTTCCTCGACGTCACGTTCGCGCACACCGAGGTTCTCGGCCAGTTGCACCGTGGTGGGCGTAAACCCGCTGGCTTCGAGCCGGGATTTTTCCTTCTGCAGGTTGAAGAACAAGCGGCGCTGGGCCTGGGTGGTACCCACCTTGACCATGCGAAAATTGTTCATGACGTAGCGGATCACGTAAGCGCGTATCCACCACACCGCGTAGCTCGGCAGGCGAACACCGCGGTGAGGATCAAACCTGCGCACGGCTTCGAGCAGGCCGACGTTGCCTTCCTGTATGAGGTCGAGAAGGTTGTGCACGGCGCGTTGGTACTCGCGCGCCACCTTGACCACGAACCTCAGGTTGGACGTGACCAGGCGGTAGGCGGCCTCCTCGTCGCCGGTTTCGTGAAAGCGCACCGCCAGCTCGTGCTCCTCCTCGGGCGAAAGCATCGGGTAGCGACGCATCTCGGCCATGTAGGCCTGCAGTGAATCGCGCAGGGTGAGCGCGCCGCTGTCGGCCAGCTCTATTACCTCGGGGGCCGGCGTGGCAGCCTTCTTCGAAGTCGCCGGCTCGTCTACGACTTCGACTTCCGCCGCGTCTACTTTGGCCGTGTCACCGTCAGATCGGTGGGCGTGGGGCGGATCAATAACGACGGCCTCGAGCTCCAGCGGATCGAGTTCAAGCGAGTCGATATCGTCCGCGTCGATCGTTTCCGCATCGGCATCTTCAGCGGCGGCGTGCTTGGAGTCTGGAATGTCCACCGCGCCGCTGTCAGGTCCGCCGGTGTTGCTGCCGCGGCCTCTACGGCCTGTTTTGCCGGAGTCTTTCATCCAACCGGCGCTCTCAAACGAGCGCTCCCGAGGCAACTCTCTTCAGGCAGCCGTCTTCAGGCAGCCGCCTTCAGGCAGCCGCCTTCAGGCAGCATCGTCTCCGATGGCAAGGGTATCTTCCTTGCGCACCAGGAGGACTTCACCCGCTGCAATTTCTCGCAGGGAGGTAACAACTTCCTTATTGTCTGTCTCTATCAAGGGCCGCGATCCACGCAGCAGCATCTTGGCGCGCTTGACGGCCAGGGCGGCCAGTTCAAAGCGGTTGGGAACCTTCTTGAGACAGTCTTCTACAGTAATTCGTGCCATTGATTATCCTTCCAGCACGGGAGTTTAGGCCCGGACTGGGCGGAAGTCAACAAACAAGGTCGTGGGCAAACAAGCCGCGGCCAGCTTACCCACCCTGGAACGCTCATGCATCGATATCGCTTCCCAGAGCCCGAAACACCCGGTATTTATCCAGCCAACGGGAATCCACCCGCGGGAGGAAACCATGGAAAACTGGATCGAGGTACTGTTATGGTGGCTGGCCTTTGGCGGCAGTCACGCACTGCTCTCCTCTACCACCGTTCGCGGTAGCATCATCCAACGCACCGGCGACGGCGCCTTCGCGGGCCTATACTCGCTCGTGGCGTTTGCCACCTTCGTGCCACTGGTCATATCCTGGTCCTCTGCCCGCCACAGCGGCCCCGCCCTGCACTCACTGGCCGCCCTGCCCGGCATCCGCGAGGCTGCGATAGCGCTGTCCGTGGTGGCCATGTTGGGGGTGGTGCTCGGCCTTGTGCAACCCAGCCCCGCCAGCCTGACAGCGGGCAAATCCGACGGCATCACATCGCTGGACCGCGGTGTGATGCGTATTACGCGGCACCCGATGTTCATGGGAATAGGCCTGTGGGGGCTGGCCCACTGCCTGGTCAACCCCTTTGCCACCGACCTGGTTTTCTTCGGCGGCTTCGCCGTCTACGCGCTCGTTGGCTGCGCCCACCAGGACTCGCGCAAGCGAGGGGGAACCGACGACGAGCTCGCCGACTTTTTCAACAACACCTCGCTGTTGCCCTTCGCAGCCGTAGCCGCGCGGCGCAATAGACTGGTCCTGTCCGAGTTTCCGCTGACTGCGCTGGCCGGGGCACTGTTTCTCAGCTGGCTGGTATTCTGGTTACACACAGCCCTGCCACGCTGGCTGTAGCGACAGCCGCCAAGGCTCACCCGGGAGCGTCGGCCCCGACGGTAAAATGCAACAGCAACTCGCGGTTGCCACGCGCGCCGGTGATCGGGCTTTCGGTCTGCCCCCTCTCTGTCAGCCCCAGCTCGCGCGCGCGCGACACTACCCTTTGGACCGCCAACCCGCGCTCGGCGTCATCGCGCAGGATGCCGCCTTCGAGTTTATCGCGCGTGGTCTCGAACTGCGGCTTCACCAGCAACAACAGTTCCCCGGCGGGCCCAGCCAGGGCAGAGAGTTTTTCGAGCAAGGTGGTTAGCGACACGAACGACAGGTCGGCCACCAGCAGCGTGGGCGGTGGACTGAGCTGCTCGCGATCGACAGCACGCACGTTGCAGCGTTCCATGACCACCACTCGCGGGTCGCCGCGCAAGCGCCAGTCGAGTTGCCCGTAACCTACGTCGACGGCGTACACCCTGCTGGCACCGGCGCGCAGCAGGCAGTCGGTAAAGCCCCCCGAGGAGGCACCCGCGTCAAGACACACGCGGTCCGTGACCTCGAGGTCAAAAACTTCCAGCGCGTGGGAAAGCTTGAGGGCGCCGCGCGAGGCCCAGTCACTGCCCCGTTCCACCCTGAGCGCCAGGTCGGCGGCCAGTAGTTGGCCCGGCTTGTCCAGCCGCTCGGTGCCCGCCCAGGCCTGGCCAGCCATGATCAAACGTGCGGCCTCATCGCCGTCGACAGCCAGCCCCTGCTCCACCAGCAGGAGGTCGGCGCGCAGTCGACCGCCAGTAGATCCAGCAGCTGCCACGTCAGCCTGCCGCCTGCTCAAAAACGGGCACGACGCTGCTGCTGGCAATATGCTGCAAAAGCCCGCCGGCTGGACCGAGTGGCGCGAGCGCGGCCAGGGCCGCTGCCAGTTCGGCGCGACCGAGCTCCAGCGCACGAGCCACTCCGTGTACGGCCGGGTAGGTGAGCTTGCCACGCGCTCGGTCACCCCCAGCTCGCTTGCCGGTGGCCGCGGTGTCGAGCAGCTCGTCTTTTACGTCGTCGGCGATCTGAAAGGCGAGGCCGAAGTGGAGTCCAAAGTCATCGGCAGCAGCAAGTTGCGCCGAATCGCCACCGGCCAACAGGACCCCGGCGACCGCAGAGACCTGGAGAAGCTCGCCGGTTTTGCGGCGGTGTATCGCGCGCAGCAGTTCAGCCCTGTCGCCGCGCTTGTCGCCACCCGCAGCAGCAGCACCGTCGCCACTCTGCAGGCCCTCGGCCATGAGGTCGGCAGCCTGCCCCCCGACCATGCCCTGCACGCCCGCCGCCCGCGCAAACTCACCCGCAATTCGCAGGGTCAGCGCGGGGTCGGCGCTGCAAGCCATCAGCAAACAGAAGGCCTCGGTCAATAATCCGTCGCCGGCCAGCGTGGCCATGCCGTCGCCGAACAACACGTGGTTGGTAGGTTGACCGCGCCTCAGCTCGTCGTCGTCCATGGCCGGTAGGTCGTCGTGGATCAGCGAGTAGGCGTGGATCATCTCGAGCGCTGTGGCGAAAGGGAGCGCGCTTTCCAAGGGTGCTCCCAATCCGCGGGCAGCGGCGAGCAACAACAGCGGCCGTACGCGCTTGCCCGGTGTCTGCAGGCTGTAACGCATCGACTCGACGAGGCGGTCGACTCCAAACTCGCGACTGGGCGAAGCAGCATCCGCGGCACCGGCACCGCTTATCCCGGGAAGCACCGCCGCGAGACTTGATTCGAGGCGAGAGGACAACTCCTCCACCCGTGCCTCGAGAGCAATGGCCGGGTTGGCCGACTCAGCCGTCGTCTTCACCCTCGAAGCTCTTCGTCGACAGGCTGCCGTCGGCGCCGCGGGTAAGTTCGTCGATCTTTTGCTGCACGGCATCAAGGCGACCGTGCAGCAAGCGCACCAGCGCCACGCCTTTTTCGAAAGCCACCAGCGACTCCTCCAGGGGCACGTCCCCCTCGTCGAGTTTGCGCACGGTTTCTTCGAGCTCGGCCATGGCCTCTTCGAAGCTCGGCCCCTGCTTGTTCGTTGTTTCTTTTTTCTTAGCTGGCATCAGTCCCAATGGGCGCAATCTCAGTCGGCATGTTACGCGGCTCTCCTTATTACTATGCGGCGGGAAGATCACCCTGCCTGTTTACGTTACGAAACTGCCGGCGCGCCGGCCAGTCAAGTGCCAGCGCACCGGCCTTGTCCAACAGGCGCTGCGGCGAGGCGCAGCCACCCCCCAGCAGCGACAGCGCCAGGGGCAAGACCGACACCGGGTACCAGGCCGCCAGCGGCTCCCAGCCCCGCGGCCCGCGCGGTGCCACCGGAAGCCCGCAGGCCAACCCCGCCCGCGCCACTCCCTCCAACACCGAACTGCTGATCCAGGGCAGGTCGCAGGCCAGCACGACCAGGCCGCTGCTGCTGCGCTGCAGTCCGGCAACCAACGCCGCCAGCGGGCCGCCACCGATCACGGCGTCGGGTACTTTCTCAACCCGCGAGCCGTGCCTGTACAGGGCCGGGCCGCCACCGCCCGCTATCATCACGCGACCACCTGCCACCCGTCGCAGCTTGCCCAGCGTGATGGCCCACAGCGGCTCTCCGCTCAACAGTGCCACCCTCTTGTCGCGACCGAACCTGCTCGACCGACCGCCGGCGAGTAACAGTCCATCTACGCCCTTCACCGACCGTCTCGCTCTCGCGCAGCTAACTCTCGCGCAGCCCAGTCGAATTTTTTCCTGCGCCCACGGGACGCGAGCGAATAAAGAACGTAGCGCCCGAAACGATCGAGGCCCTGCCAGGGCGGCGTCGACTGCGCGTCGGTCCTCATCTTCGTCACCTCGACAGGCTCGTCACAGCTGTCTTTCCAGTTCACGGCGGAACCCACACGCTCGACCGTGATGGATTCGCAAGTCCTGCTCACGCTCTGCATGGCCCGCTTGAGTAGTGCCGCGAAAGACTCGACCTCGGCCTGGGCTTCGGCGGGGGCGTTGTTGAGCGCCGCCCTGTCGTCGGGTTCGAGCGCCTGCCAGTCGGCCAACGAGATGCGCAAGCCCGCGAGATCGAGCTTCATGCGCAGGCCCATACTCATCCACTCCCCCTCGGGATCGTCCGACTTCTCGAAGGCAAGCAGCGGGTAACTCATCGTCGCGCGCAGCAGGGCCACATCATAACTTCCCGCCGGATCGAATCATCCCGCCGGCTCAAAATACCAGGCCGGGCAGGCCCAGCGGGTCCACCCGTGCGCCACCCAGCTTTGCAGCCCAGTGCAGGTGCGGCCCGGTCACCCGCCCGGTGGCACCCACCAGCCCGAGCAACTGCGAACGCTCCACCATCACCCCCTCTTCGACCTCGATCTTCGAGAGGTGGGCATAGATCGTGTAGAGGCCCAGGCCGTGATCGATGACCACGGTGTTGCCGGTAAAGAAAAGATCGTCGGCCACTACGACCTTGCCCGTGTTCGAAGCATACACCTCCGAGCCACGGTTGGCCTTGATGTCTATGCCGGAATGGGGGCTGCGGGCCTGGCCGTTAAAAAACCTGCGCAGGCCAAAAGGCGAACCGCCCGGGCCGACCGCGGGCCGCACGAAAGATTTTGACCAGTACTTCTCCTCCGTGGATTGCTTCCAGAGCTTATCGAGCCGGATCTTCTCGGCGGTGACCCGCTTTATGGTCTTGGGGTCGAGGTCGGTGTAGCTCGACGCCACCTTGAGCGACTCCTTGCCGAACTCCCTGTCGACCACCGTGACGCCGTAAGCGCCTGTCTCGGCACCCATGCGCCAGCGCACGTCTTTGAGGCCCGGTCTCACGCCCAGGTCTATGCCTATGTAAGTGGTCATCAAGCCGCCGGTCTCAAATCCTTTGAAGGTACGGCCCTCCACGGTAAGCGTGCCGGCGTGTACCTTCATGGGCAGCCTCGTGACCACGCGCACTATATCCCCCGGGCGCGGTTCGGTCGGGTCGAAGACCAGCTCGCCAACATCCATGGCGGGCGCGTGAGACGGCAGGAACAGAAACGCCGCTACCAGTAGGGCCACGGTTGCCACGGGTGGTGCGAATGCCGGCATATAAAGCCCGGCAAAACGATTACGCTTGAGAAAATTTTTCATTCATCCTCCGTTGTCAGAAGCACCTGCGCCCTGAGTGCACCGCGGTGCAGGCGCAGGTCCAGGTTATCTCCGGGCGCCGCTTGCGACGCCACCGTAAGCGCGGCTCCCGACGAGTCGGTTGCAACACAGTAACCGCGTTCAAGTACCGCCAGCGGGCTGAGCGCTGCCAGCCTCGACTCGGCAGTTGCCAGCGCGTTGCCAGCCAGCTGGTATCGCCGCGTCAGCGCGCTGCGCAAGGCCACCGCCACGCTCTCGGTAGCGCTCCGGCAGCGCGGCAGCATACGCTGTCCCGGACCGACCAGCGCCAGGCTTGAGGCCAGGCCAGTCAATTGCTCGCGGGCTTGCAACACCCGACCGGTGAGTGCCCTTTCCAACGCCACGCCCAGTTCGTCGCTTCGTTGGCGACCCTCGGCCACTCGCAGGGCTGGATCCTTGAGCCCGGCCCTGGCCGCGCGCAAGCGATAGCCTTCCGACTCGACCCTGCGTTGCATCGCCGACCTCAGGCGCAAACTGCGCTGGTCGAGATCAGCCAGAAGATCGCTATACACGGGCACCACCAGTTCGGCAGCCGCGGTGGGCGTCGCCGCGCGCCGGTCGGCCGCGAAGTCGCAAAGGCTGAAGTCGGTCTCGTGGCCCACGGCTGAAACCACCGGTGCCGGAAAAGCTGAGACGGCGCGCACGAGTTTCTCGTCGTTGAACGCGGCAAGATCTTCGCTCGCCCCGCCACCGCGCCCCAGTATGACCACGTCGCAAGCGCCGAACTCGGCGAGCTCGGACATGGCGAGGCAAAGATCGGCCGGCGCACCCGGCCCCTGCACGGTGGCCGCGCGTATGACCACGCGCACGCCAGCGTAACGCCTGCGCAGGGTCACCAGTATGTCGTGCAACGCGGCACCCGATCGCGAGGTAACTACGCCAATCGTGCGCGGCAGGAAGGGCAACTCGCGCTTGCGATCGTCGTCGAACAGGCCTTCTTCCTTCAGTTTGTTACGGAGTTTTTCCAGCGCCAGTCGCGCAGCGCCCTCGCCTGCCGGATGCATCGAGCGAGCGTAGAACTGCATGCGACCCTGCTTGGAGTAAACCGATACGCTGCCGCGACAGACCACTTCGTCGCCGGCCTCGGGTTCAAAGCTCAGCTTCTGGGCCGCGCTGCGCCACATGACGCAATCGATAGCGGCCTTCCCATCGCCCATGGTGAAATAGTTATGGCCGCTCGCCGGCTGCTTGAACGACAACAGCTCGCCGCTGAGCACCACGCTTGAAAACCCGGCCTCGAGGGTCTGCCCCAGCTCGGCAAGCAGTTCGCTCACCGTTACACTGTTATCGAGTGTGCCCTGTTGCGCCACGAGTCAGCGATCAGGGAACCGCCGGCGCAGCCGGCCCGTCGCTGAAACTGGCGACCTTGGAAAACACCTTCCAGGTGCGCAGCAGGTCAAAGGCCCGCTGCAGTTGTCGGTCGGTCACTTCGCCATCACCGGAAGAGCCGTCCGACGAAACCGCGTCCGATGAATCCGCGCCAGGGGAATCGTCTCCCGAAGAATCCCCATCCGAGGAGCCAGGGCCGTCCTTGACGCCTTCGTGGGCACCCTGGTCAAGCGCCTCTTCTTCAACATCCGGCGTTATGCCCGTGCCGTGAATCGATCGACCTGAAGGAGTGAAGTAACGAGCCGTGGTGAGCCGCAGGGCCGCGTCGTCTCCCAGCGGCAGTATGGTCTGCACCGAGCCCTTGCCGAAGGTGGAGGTACCCACCACCACGGCGCGGTTGTGATCCTGCAGCGCCCCGGCGACGATCTCGCTGGCCGACGCCGAGCCCCGGTTGACCAACACCACCATGGGGTAGGCCGGTTCGGTGGACTCGGCCGACGCGTAAAAGCGCTGGTTCTGGGTCTGCACGCGCCCGTCGGTGTAAACGATCAGCCCGGCATCAAGAAAGGTATCGGACACCGTTACCGCCTGGTCGAGCAAGCCACCAGGGTTGTTGCGCAGGTCGAGTACGAGTCCGTCGAGCACGCCGTCGTCGGCCCGGTCGCGCAACTCATCGAGGGCCTTGCGCAACTCGCGGCTGGTACCCTCCTGGAACTGGGCGAGCTTCACGTAGCCGTAATCACCTTGGCGCAGGTCGATATCCTTGACGCTGGCCACCTTGATCACCGCGCGCGTGATGGTCATGCTCACCAGCTCGACCTCGGACTCCCTGGCCACGGTCAGCGTGACGTCGGTGCCCTTGGGGCCGCGCATGAGCGAGACCGCATTCATCAACGCCATGCCCTTGGTCAACTGGCCGTCGATGGCGATTATGCGATCGCCGGGCTTGGCGCCGGCATGAAACGCGGGCGTGTCCTCGAGCGGGGTGATGATGGTGAGTACGTCATCACGCATGGTGATCTCAATGCCCAGGCCACCGAACCTGCCGCGCGTGTCGATCCGTAACTCGCTGTAGAGGTCGGGGGTGAGGTAGGCAGAGTGCGGGTCGAGGGCCGACATCACGCCGTTGATCGCGCCCTCGATCAGGGCGTCGGTCTCTACGTCGTCGACGTAGTTCTTCTGCACGATCGAGATTATGCGGGCAAAGGACTCAAGTTGCTCGTAGCCCTTGCGGGCGGCGTTGGCCACGCGGCCCGTGGTGGGAAGCAGGGCAACCACCGTGCAAGCCGCTACCGCGATAGCGAGAACTGCCAGTTTTTTACCGGCCAGGGCCTGTGAAAAGCGGGTTTTTTTAGTCGCGGGCTGTCTGCGTGAAGCCATACCGACTAAGTATATACCAAGGACTTCGAGGCTTCCAAAAGGGGGGGGGGCTTTCGCTTTCAGGGAGTGAAGGCGCCGCCGCCGCGGGCAAACCAATTAAGGGGGTCGGTGGTCTGCCCCTCGCGCCTGAGCTCGAAGTGCAGGGTGCGCGTGAGCGCCGAAACGCTGCCCACCTGCTGGCCGGCGCTGACGACGTCGCCCACCTCCCGGTCGAGGGCCGCCAGGCGCGCGTAAACAGTGTGAAATCGGTCGCCGTGACTAATGATCACGGTGTTTCCCATTCCCGGGAAGGGTCCGGCGAACACTATCTCTCCACGGGCCACCGACTTCACCCCGCGGTCGGAGGCCGCGAGCACGTCGAGACCCTGGCTGGTCGTACCCGGTCGTCGCCCCTCCTGCCCGAACACCCGCAGCAATTTGCCCGTCATTGGCACCTCGAGCTGCCCCTGTCGCCGCGAGAAGCTGCGCAGCCCTGTCCTCCCACGCAGCGACGAGCGGTGTCCCGAGCTGCCTCCGCGATCGCGCTTGAGGATTCGCTCCATGGCTCCTTCTCTTTCGCGGGCGCCGCTCGCGGTGCCCGACTGCCCGCCAGATGATCCGGCCGACTCGGCAAGGCTGCGTTCATCGAGGCGCTTTTCGAGTCCCCGCAAGAGGACGATTTTTTTCGCGCGCGCCCCCCCGTTCTCGTCCATGACTGCGCGGGCCGCGCCCACCCGGCCTTGCAGTTGTTGGCCGGCCTGCTCAAGACGCGACAATCCCTCGAGGTACCCGTCGCGCGCCTGCTCGTAGTCGTGCAGCGCGCCGTTGTCGGCCCTCGACACGGCCACCAGGTAGCGAGCCATGCGCAGCGGATCGTTGGCCGACGCCATGCCCAGCAGCGAGCCCATGCTACCCAGGCGACCGCGACGGTAGATGCCGGCCAGGCGTTTTTCTATAACCAGCCGGGCCCCGACGCGGCGCTGCTCGAGCCCCTCGAGCTCGGCGGCCAGGGCGTCCCGCTCGCGGGTGAGCTCGTCCTGCTCCTCGCGCAGGCGGTCAAAGTTGCGGCTGGTGCGAATCAGCGTGTCATCGAGATCCTGGATCTCTTCGAGCAGCGGGCCGGGTTCGGTGAGTTCGGCCGCGGCGACACTATCGGCGACAATATCATCGCGCGCGCCCGCGACGCCGGCGACCAACAGCAGGCAAAGCACGGCCGTAGAAATCTTTGCCATCCGGGCGACGCCGGCTTTCATCGCTGCGGCGCCGAGCTCCAGGCCGCGAACCTCTGCATGCCCAGCCAGCTACCGACCACACCAAGGCCGGCTCCCCAGGCCACCAGCGTCACAGATTGCAGCGGCGTGAGAAAAGCAGTCGCGCCGGCTAGCAGCGGCATCTCGGCCGCCAGCGGCCCGGCGGTCAGGCGGAACACCAGCGCCAGCATGGCCACCGCAGCAGCCGAACCCAGCAGCCCTTCGAGCAGGCCGGCCAGCAGCAAGGGTCCCCAGTAGGCAGTGCCGACGGCCCCCACGAGCCTGAGCACCTCCATTTCTTCGCGGCGCGTAAACACCGCGAGCTGGAAGGTAGCGCTCACGATAATGGTGGAGGCCACCAGCGCCAGCGCCCCCAGCGCCCACGCCACCCAGCGCACCAGCCCCATGGTGCCGCGCAGTCGGCGACCCAGCTGGCGATTGTACTGAACGTCTTCGATCTCGGGCATGGCCGACCACGACTCGAGCAGGGAGTCGAGCCCGGGGCCGCTGAACCCCTGCTCAAGGGCCAGCTCAAACGACGCGGGCAACACCTCGGCGTCGAGTCCGTCGAGCAGTTCGGCGCTGCCCACCAGGTTGCCCGCCAGGAACTGCCAGGCCTCGTCCTTCGAAACGTATTGCACCCTGCCCACGCCCTCGGTGGCGGCAAAGCTTTTCTTGAGTTCCACCACCCGGGCCTCGCTCACCCCGTTGGCGAGGTATACCGAAACGTCAACACCAGAGGAGGCCACGCCAGAGACCACTCGGTAGACGTTGCTACCCACCAGCAGGACGGTGCCGGCCAGCAGCACGCTGACCGCGATAGAGGTTATGGTGACGCTGCTTATGACCGGCGTAGCGAGAATGCTGTCAACGGCGCGGCGAACGAAAAACGAGATTGGTTGCAGCTGGGGTCGTCCCCGGCTCACTGAACGCGGTCCGGGCGGTCTTCCCCCAGGCGGCTGTCTTCTACTATGCGCCCGCCGGCCATCACGAGCATGCGACACGAAAGCTGCTCAAGCGCGTCCATGTCGTGGGTAGCCATCAGCACGGTGGTGCCACGACGGTTTACTTCCTGCAGAAGCTCGAGAATTTCGGCTGTGGTATCGGGATCGAGGCTGCCGGTAGGTTCGTCGGCGAGCAGCAGCACCGGATCGTTGACAAGAGAGCGTGCCAGGGCCACCCGCTGTCGCTCACCGCTGGCCAGGTGCAGCGGCAGCATGTCGCCGTAGTCCTCCATGCCCATCATGCACAGCAGGTCGTCGGCCCTGCGACGAGCCTCTGTGCAGGACACGCCGCCAACCTCGGCCGCGAGGGCAACGTTCTCACGCACGCTCAAGCGATCGATCAGGCGGGAGTCCTGAAACACCAGGCCCATCTCGCGCCTGAGAGCGGCCAGCGCGTCGCTCTCCATGCAGTCAAGGTTGCGACCGTTGACAACGCCCGTACCCACGGTGGCCATCTCATCGCCGAACAGTATGCGCATGAGCGTAGTCTTGCCCGCACCGCTGGCGCCGGTGAGCAGCACGAACTCTCCCGGCTCCACGTGCAGCGACACCGAGTCAACCGCTGGGTCGAGGCGCCCCTTAAAAGATTTACCTATGTTGTTAAGCCGGATCATCTGAAACCCGGGAGCCGCGTACGGCCCCCTCCTCTCTCCTCTCAAGGTGTTCCTGCGAACACCACCTGCACCACACCCTCTTGCCGGCGGCCGCGTAGCCGATACCGCGTTGCCACGATCAGCCTCCCAGCAGGGTTTCTATTCTCTTCCTGAGCTCCGCGCTTGGGCGCCCACCCTCGGCGGGCAGCGGGCCAATGTACTTACCCTGTACACGCCCCTCACGATCGATCAGGAAGGTCTCCGGATAACCGGTTATACCATACAGTGTACCTACTTGACCGTCGGGGTCCAAGAGGATCTCGAAGTCAAGGGGGCTTCGCTCGAGAAATTCTTTAACCCGAGCCGGTTCGTCGTCGCCCGCCAGGCCCACCACGCGCAGGCCACGGTCCTTGTAGTCGGCCGCCAGCTCGTTGAGCAGGGGCATCTCTTCTATGCAGGGCGGGCACCAGGTGGCCCACAGGTTGAGCAGCACCGTACTGCCGCGGTAACCCGACAACTTGCGCACGGCGCCATCGGGCCGCACAAGCATGAAATCAGGGGCTTTCTGGCCGCGCGACAAGCCCGACGTGCTGTTGCAGCCCGGCAGGGCAAGCAAGCCCAGGGCCAGCACTACCACCGCCGCCGGGGTGCCCAGGCCCCGCAGCAACGCCCCCCTGCGCCAGAAAAGCCAAGCCAGGCCTCCCGTTACCATCGCCGCGGCAATGAACTGGGCCTGGGTCAGGCCCAGTCCCACCAGCGGGTTTACCCGCAGAAACTCTACCCCAAAGCGCACAGAACCGGCCAGTACACAGTAAAGAGCGAACATCGTGCCGCGGGGCAGGTCGCGACGACGAAGCCCCCACAACACGCCAAAAACAGCCATGTAGCCGGCAAACTCGTACAGTGGGGTCGGGTGCACGAGCACGCCCGGAGCGTGTGGCCAGCCTATAATCGCTTTTTCGTAAGCCACGCCCCAGGGCACGGAAGTCACCTTGCCCCAGTCGCCATCACCCGCCACGTGGCAACCCACCCGGCCCAGCGCCTGGCCCAGGGCGAGCGCCGGCGCACAGCACTCGAGCACGGTAGGGAAATCGAAGTGATTGCGTTTTGCCAGTAGCCAGGCCACGGCCGCGCCACCGATCAGCCCCCCGTACCACACGAAACCCGCGCCCGAGAGCAACGCCTGCAACGGGTTGCGGGCAAGGGCCGACAGGTCGTTGGTGAGCGAGAGCAGGCGCGAGCCCAGCAGACCGGCCACGAACACCCACACGAGATAGTTCCACATCTTATCACCGTCGCCACCGCGACGGCGGAACTCGCTTACGGCGGCCATGGAGCCAAAGTAGAAGCCGGCGGCCATCATCACGCCGAAGCTGTAGACCGTGAACGGGCCCAGGCTGAACAGTACCGGATGCACGCCGGCAACATAGCAAGCACAGCCTCCCGCTACGACAGCCGGTACGCGCTCTTTTATTCAGCTCGGGCCGGGGGATAACTTCGGGCATGACCAACGAAACCGTCTGGCGTATCTACGGATCCGAGCTTTCGCCTTATTCGCTCAAGGCCAGGGCTTACTTTCACTACAAGCAGATCCCCCACGAGTGGATCATCCGCAGCCAGGACCGCATGGAAGAATTCCAGCGCTACGCCAAGCTGCCGCTGGTTCCGCTGGTGGTATCGCCCGACGAGGAGGCCATGCAGGACTCCACGCCCATCATCGAAAAACTCGAACAGCGTTTTGTCGAACCGTCCCTGCAGCCGCCCGACCCGGTGTCGGCCTTCGTATCAGTGCTTCTCGAAGAATACGGCGACGAGTGGGTCAACAAGCCCATGTTTCACTACCGCTGGTCGCGTGAAGCCGACCAGGATTCGGCCGCCGGTCGCCTGGCCGTCGACATGCTCCCCCCCGACTCCGACGAGCAAACGCTCTCCGGGGTGGCCGACGTCATCAAGCAGCGCATGGTTCCCCGGCTGTCGTTCGTGGGCAGCAACGAAGGCACCGCACCCATAATAGAAGAGTCTTTCGCCACGCTCACTTCCCTGCTCGAAACCCACCTCGCTGAGCGGCCTTATCTTTTCGGTGGCCGTCCCTGCATGGCCGACTTCGGCATCGCGCCACAGCTATACCAATGCCTGACCGACCCGACTGCCGGTGGGCTGCTGCGCGACAACAGCCCGGCTGTTACTGCATGGTGCGAGCGCATGCTCACCCCGAAGGTGCAGGGTAAGTTCGAAACCTGGGATGCGTTGGCCGCCACGCTCGAGCCCCTGCTCGCAAAAGAACTGGCGGCCGTGTTCCTACCCTGGTCAACGGCCAACGCCGTCGCCTTGGCCCGGGGCGACGAGAAGTTCGAAGTGGACCTGAACGGCCGACCCTTCGTGCAGCAGACACAGAAGTACCACGCGCGCTCGCTGACCGCGCTCAAGCAGAAATACGCCGATGCGGCCGCGCAGGCCGACGACGAGTCGAAGCTCACCCCCCTGCTCAAACGCAGCGGCTGCCTCGACTGGCTGGCCTGTTGAGCGAGTTATTTTCCTGACGCGGCGCGCCACGGCCCGCGTTCTAACCACTGCCTGCGCCTAGTTCGCGCGGGCATATCACGGGCGAAATAGTTTTTCTCCGGTTGTGTCAGATTAGCATTGACCCGAAGTGGTAAAACGTGATGTTTTTGTTCGCGTTCTGCAATTCGCCTTTCTGACCTGCGGTTCCCCCGACGCCACCTCCAGCCAGCCGCTCTATAAACGAAAGGCAAGGGGGGCCGATGAAAATACCGGCAGGTAATCTCAACTTCGCTTTGCTCGGACTCGTGGCTGCACGAAGCTCCGGTGTACACGGCTACCAACTCAAGACCGAGTTTGAGGCCCTCTGCGAAGATTTCTGGCAACTGAATTACGGCCGACTCTACCGGGCGCTCGACAACCTCGAGACCAGCGGGGAACTGGTCGGCGAACAGCAGGTGCAGATCGGCCGGCCCAACCGTAAGGTCTACCGCATCACGAGCAAGGGTGAGCAGAGTCTTGATGACTGGCTGCTGCAGCCACTCTCCGACGAGCCCCGCCCGCTGCGCGACGAGTTGTCGTTGCGCCTCTTGTTCCAACGCCACCGCGACCCCCTGAAAGTACAGCGCCTGGTCTGCGAGCAACGCGCCATCTACATGTCTCGCCTGGCCCGCGTCGCACGACGGCGCAGGAAGCTGGACGGCATAGATTTTGAGTCCACCGTCACCCGGCTGGTGATGGACGGACTGGAGATGCGGGTGAAGGCCGACCTTTCCTGGCTCGAACACGTAGAGCACACGTTGCTCGAAGAAATGGCCGCGGCCGCTGCGACCACCATCCGCGACCAATCAACAGGGAGAACTAACCCATGATTCGTTTTAAAAACGTCCACAAGACATTCGGCACCGGCGATAACCAGGTCTGCGCGGCCCAGGGCATAGACCTCGAGATCCCGGTCGGCCAGCTCTGCGGCATCATGGGTCCGAGCGGTTCGGGCAAAAGCACCCTGCTGCACATAGCCGCCGGCCTGGTGGACGCCGACAAGGGCTCGGTGAGCATAGGCGCGCGCGACGTATCGCGCATGACCGCCGAGGAACTCACACTCATGCGCAGGCGCGAGGTGGGCGTGGTCTTCCAATTTTTCAACCTGCTGCCCTATCTCGACGCGCGCGAAAACGTGGAGCTGCCGCTCTTGCTTGACGCCGTCAGCACGGATGAACGCAGGAATCGCGCCACCAAGGCGCTCGAGATGGTGGGCCTGCTCCACCGCGCTACGCATCGTCCGCCGCAGATGTCAGGCGGCGAAATGCAGCGCGTGGCCATCGCCAGGGCGCTGGTGATCTCGCCCAGACTCGTACTGGCCGACGAACCAACTGGCAACCTCGACTCGGCCGCCGGCCGCCAGATCATAAGCCTGCTGCGCGACATCAACGACAGCACGGGTGTCACCATGCTGGTGGTCACCCACGACCCTGTGTGGGCGGCCAACTGCGACCGCGTGGTACGGCTGGTGGACGGGCTGGTGAGCGAGGACACCTACCTGAAACCTCGGGATAACGGTGACAGCAAACCCAACGAGCGGGGCGCGGTGGCAGAAACCAGCGGCAAAAACGGAGGCAAGGCCGCCGCGGTCCTGCAGTAAGAAACAGTGTTGCGACTTTTCACCCTGGTCTCTCTTCGCGAGCTTCGGCTGAAACCCGGTCGTACGGCGCTTATGCTCGGCGGCATAGTGGTCGGTGTGTCGATGGTGTCGGCCATCGAGCTGCTCAACCGCGAGGTGGTCGAGCAGTTCCGCAGCTCGATGGAAAACGCCTCGGGCCGCGCCGAGCTGCAACTGGTGGCGCCTGGCACCGACTCGCGCCTGCCCGACGAGCTGGCCTACGACCTGGGCGGCGTCGCCGGAGTGAAGGCCGCGCTGCCGGTCATAGACGCCTCGGTGCCCATGGCCGACAGCGCGACCCGCCTGCGGCTGTTCGCAACCGACTTCACCAACCCCCGCGCCGAAGAAACCTACGGGGTCACGATCGTGGGTGGCGGCGACCCACTCGAGATACTCGCCGACCCGGGCGCAGCCCTGCTACCCGAACAGACCGCCCGGCGCCTGTCACTGGCCGAGGGTGACACGGTCACGGTGGCCGGCGCCATCGGTCGGCAGCAGTTCCGGGTGGCCGCCCTGCTCGCGGGTGACGGGCTGCTCGCCGCCACGGGCGAAGACTTCCTCGTCATGGACATCATGGCCGCGCAGAGGCTGCTCGCACTCGACAGGTTGGTGGACAGGATAGACATAGTGCCCTCCGAAGGCGCCAGTGTGGCCGACATCAAGGCCCTGCTCAGCGAGGCCGTTGGCCACAGGGCCGAGGTGGTGACTCCCTACGGACGCGGAAATTATTTTGCCAACGCGGTGTCAAGTTTCCAGGTCATGGTTTTCTCGCTCAGCCTGCTTGCCCTGCTCACCGGCATGTTCATCGTCTACAGCGCGGTATCGGCCTCGGTCGTCTCGCGGCAACGCGCCATTGGCACGCTGCGCGCAGTGGGCGTGCTCAGGCGCGAGATCATGTTGATGTTCGCCGCCGAGGCTGTCGCCTGCGGAGTGGTAGCCTCGACTATCGGTTGCCTGCTGGGCGCTCTGTTGGCGCGAGCACTGTCGGGCCAGTTGTCGGGAGCCATGGGAGTGATCTTCCAGGTACGCGCCGAGATCACGGCCAGTGGACTCGACGCCAGTGTTGCGCTCAAGGCCATAGGCCTGGGCACGCTGTGCTCGCTGGTGGCGGCACTACTGCCGGCGTGGAAAGCCGCCTCGCTGCACCCGCTCGAAGCCCTCGACGACCGCCCCAGTGGACGCGAAGCCCTCGAGGGCAGCCAGTCACGTTACTTTACCCTCGCCGCAGCTGCGCTGGTAACCCTAGTGGTTGCCTGCATCGCCGCCGAGGTGAAATTTCGCTCCATCATGTTCGGCAACATCGCCTCGACCGCGTGGTTCCTGGCCTTCATACTCGCCAGCGTGCCCGCCGTATCGTGGCTCGCGCTACGCCTGCGACCTGCCCTGGTACGCACCTTCGGACTGGCTGGCCGCATGGCATCGGAAAGCCTGGCGCGCAGCTCGCGCAGATCGGCAGTCGCCGTGGCCGCGCTCGCCCTGAGCCTGGCCACCACCATTACCTTTGCCGGCCTGTTCCTGAGCTTCGAGCGTTCGATCGTCGGCTACGTGGGCACCTTCATGGACGGCGACTTCTCGGTCTCCTCGAGGCACACGCGCGGCGGATGGCTCGAAGAGCCCATCGACTCGGCCATACTGCCCCGGGTGGAGGCCGTGCCCGGTGTCGACCGGGTAGAAACACTGCGCCTGGTTTCGGGCTACCACTACGGGGCGGCGCGGGTAGGACTGCTGGCCCTGTCGGACGGTTTTTTTACGGTGGATCACTACGGGCCGTGGTTCGTAGAGGGAAGGCCCAGCGATGCGCTTCGGGCCGTGAGAAAGGGAGATGCGGTGCTGGTGTCCGAAAACTTTTCGCGCTTGCACGGGGTTGAGTTCGGGCAACAGCTCGTGATGAACACGCTCGAGGGCGAGCTCGATCTACCGGTGATGGGCATAGTGGTGGATTACACCTCGGACCAGGGAGCCATAGTACTGGCCTCGCACCTCTACGCCGCGCAGTGGCGCGACCCCACGGTGAACCGCCTGCACGTGTACACCTCGTCGTCGCGCGAGCCGGCGGCCATGCGCGCTGCGCTGGTACACGCAGTCCGCGACCGAGAAGACCTCAAAGTGCTGTCGTTGTCGTCGCTTCTCGAGTACCACTCGAGCCACGTTCGCCGCGCCTTCGCGTTGGCGGGATCGCTCGAGCTGCTGATGCTCATCGTCACCTTCGCCGGCATCGTCGACGTGCTGGCCTCGAGCGTAAACGACCGCCGGCGCGAGTTCGCGTTGCTGTCGGTGGTGGGCGCCGATTCGCGACTGCTCACGCGCTCAGTAATGGCCGAGTCGGCGGTGCTCATCAGCGCCGGCATCTGCCTGGGTATCTTCGGGGGCGCGGTGTCGGCCTGGATGTGGGTGGAGTTTCACTGGACCTGGTTGCTAGGCTGGATACTCGAATTACACTTCCCCTGGCAATCAACAGCACGGGCAGCCCTGCTGGCGGCCCTTGTAGCCACACTGGCAACCTGGGGCCCGGCGCGGGCGGCCACCCGGGTGGACACCATGGAGGCTCTGCGCAGTGACTGAACAACGCTTGGGCAGGTCAAAAAACATGCCCGCCGGGGCGGCGGCTTCTAAAGTAACGGCTCCCGCTGTGGTCTCGTCGCGCATAGCCGCGGTGGGCAGCTACCTGCCGCCACGCGAATTGTTGTCGGTAGACATAGAGCGCCGCCTGCGGGTGGAAGCTCCACCCGGCTGGATAGAAGAGATCACCGGCGTGCGAGCACGCAGGGTGGCCGAGCCCGGCACACCGGGATCGGAACTCGCCGCGCTGGCTGTGCTCGACATGTTGGAGGGCAGCCGCTGGTCGCTCGATGACATCGACTGCATCATCGTAGGGTCGGCCACCGCCGACTGCATAGAACCCTGCACCGCCAACATGGTACAGTCACGCCTGGGCGCACGCGGCGCCGCCTTTGACGTAGGCAATGCCTGCAACGGATTCCTCAGCGCACTGCAGGTGGCCGACGCGCTGGTCACCACCGGTCAGTTCGACTGCGTAGCCGTGGCTTGTGGCGAATCTTTGGCGCCCTTCATACCCTGGCACCTGGCCGAAGCCTCCGTCGATCCGCTGGAATACATCGGCTCCATAACCCTGGGCGACGGCGGTGGCGCTGCCCTCGTGGTGCCGGCGGCGGGTGACGGCCGCGGCCTGCTGGCCAGTTCCTTCGTAACAGAGGGTGACATGTGGGAGGCAGCGGTCATACGCTCCGGAGGGTCACGCTATCCCGGCGCCAGCGACGGCAACTGGTTCACCTGCCAGGCCCGCCCGCTCTACGATGCGGCCTACCGCTTGCTGCCCGACATGATAGAGCACGTGCTCGATCGCGCTGGCTGGCAAGCTGACGATGTGGACCTCATCGTGCCCCACCAGGTGAGCATTTCGGCGGTTGCCAACGTCGGCGGCCGCTTTGGATGGACTGTGGACGACGCCGTATTTACGCTCACCGACTGCGGCAATACCGCCGCCGCGAGCATGCCAATGGCGCTCGCGAGGGCAGTCGAACAGGAACGTCTCGACGCCGGTAGCCACGTGCTGATGGTGGGTGCCGCAGCCGGTTTTTCAGCCGGCGTGACCGCCCTCCGCTGGTAAGATCACGCGGCAGCGGCTGGTCGCCGTCGCTCAGCCGCGGCGCAGCTCGAAGCCATCCATCACCGGGGCAGGCTCGGGAGCTTCGTGCAGGTAGGGCAGTAAACCGTGTGCGCCCAGCAATTGGTCAGCGCGCGCGCGATCATCATCGGCCAGGTGCTTGTAGCGTTCGGCGGTACGCACGTGCCGCCAGGCAGAGTAGCTGTTGAGCAAGCGTTGCTCGCTCACGCCCAGTACCGGTTGTTCGGCCATGCCAAGTACCCGCGGTACCGGCTCGCCCGGGGCGAGGTCGGCGATCTCAGCCGCGACGGCACCGCTCGCCACCAGCTGCATGGGTACGAACACCCGACCTATCTCGGACAGCAAGGGGCCGAGACTCTCCTTGAGCTCAAAGTCGGCTGCCCAGGGGGCGGGCGGCGCGGCTTCGTTGATCTCGGCCAGCCAGGCCATCACGAGCGGAGCGTGTGCGCGCATACGTCGGGCAGGCACCGGGTCGCGGCCCAGGTGGGCGTGCATGGGGCCGGCCATGGCAAGATCGGCGAGCGACAAGCGATCGCCCAGGAGAAACCGGCTGCCGTCGAGGTGAAAGTCGAGTACTTCGAGCAAGCGGTTGAACCACTCGTCTATCAAGGGGCGCGTACGATCGCTTATGCCCAGCGGTGGCAGCGATGACGACATGCGCTCGGCCATCTGCGCCGACTCGGGGCCGGTGCACACGCTCCAGTCGTGCTCGATCCACGCGCGTTGCTCGGGAAAGCTCCAGCGAAAATACATGGCCGGAAGTATCATCGCCTCGTCGGCAAAATCCTGGATGATCTCGGCCACCAATCGCAGCACCGGGTCGGCAGGCAATACGGCCGGTTCGGGGTGCAGGGCTTCAAGCGCCTCGATCATGCGCGGGGTGTCCTGCAACACGTCGTCACCCGAGATCAGCACCGGAATGAAGTAAGACCCGGTGGCCGGCCGTATTACCTCGCGGTACACGACCGGCGTGGGAGCGATCTCCTCGTAATCGACGTTCTTGTACCTGAGCAGCGGACGTATTTTCGCCGAGAAGTACGAAAACGGCGTAGCCATGAACTGCCAGTGAACTGCCATACCTGAACCAAGATAACTGGCGCTCGTGCAAGCCGTCAACGCTGTATCACACCCATTCGGGCGGTTCGGCGAGGTTTTTCTGCACGGCTGTGGAATTGGCGTCTAGTGCATCGTAAACCAGTAACGTGTCGCGCACCACGATTGCAGAATGTGAACTGTATTATGAAAGCCCCGAAGCCGGCCGTTATCGCGCGCCAATACTGCTGTTGCCGGGTCTGTTCCAGTCCTTCGAATGCTGGCGACCGCTTACCACCCGCCTGGCCCACCGTGGATGGGAGCTGTACCTGCTGCCGCGCGACGGCGGCTCGGGCGACCAAAAGAGCCCGGGGGCGACGAGCCTCGATGGGCTGGTGGAGCAGACCGCACGCGTGGCCGAGCAGCTGGCCCGGCGCACCCGGCAGGGCTACGCACCAGCCGACAATTCAGACGCCGAAACCAACGCCGGGATCATCGTCTTCGGCGCCGACCTCGGCGCTCACCTCGCTGCGGAACTGACCACCAGGGTGCAACCCATGGCCACCGTGTTGTTCTCGCCCGTCGCTCCCGCCGTCCTGGGCGAGAGCTGGCAACGTTCGCGAGGAATGATGCAGCGCTGGCGACCAGGTAAGGCGAACCCCGGCGTGGCACCCAAGGGTGTGATTGGCACTGCCCGCTCCAACAGCTGGCTGAGCGAGGAACCCGACTGGCTACTGGCCGCGTTGATGTTGGCCGGCCCGGGCAAATCGAGTGCTGAAAGCGGCGATGGTAATGGTGAAGACGTGCCCACACTGATGTTCTCTGCAGAGGACGACCCGCTCGTGAAGCTGGCAGCTGCTCCCTCGCGGGCCTCTGCGAAACTCTCCGACACTACGCTACCAGGCCACTGGTGGCCGGCGGTCGCGCCGCAACAGCTGGCCGACGAGCTGCATCGTTTTCTCGTTCTCACCCTGGGTGACCGCGTGGTCGAATTCCCCGACTCGGTGTTCGACTGAGAGGCCCGCCGGGAGCATAAGCACCGGGCGCCTGGCGACCAGCAGCCCGCCCCGCATTGACTGCGAAGCGCGTGCGCGGCAGTCAGTGAGGAATGACAACTGCCAAGTCCGCCAAAGCGGCCAAGCCCGTGAAGCCTGCCAACATAAAAGTCGGCAACAAGCTGCCCGCCTTCAACCTTGAAGCCACGGGTGATCAGAAGATAAAGCTCGCCGATCTTGCCGGCAAAAAAGTCGTGCTGTGGTTCTACCCGCGCGCCGCGACACCCGGTTGAACGCAGGAAGGCCTGGATTTCGCTGGTTTGCACGCGAAGTTCAAGCGCGCCGGGGCAGTTGTCCTGGGCATTTCACGAGACACGGTCGCCAAGCAGGAAAAGTTCAAGGCCGCGCAGGGTTTCCCCTTTGAGCTGCTGTCGGACGCCGACGAAAAAGTCTGCCGCAGCTGGGACACCCTCAAGAAGAAGAACATGTACGGCAAGCAGGTGATGGGAATTGAACGCAGCACCTTCCTGCTAGGCGAGGATGGCCGACTGCTGCGCGAGTGGCGCAAGATCAAGATTCCCGGCCACGCCGACGAAGTGCTCGCCGCCGTCAAGGAGTCCTAGGCGGCGTCAAAGAAGGCGGGCAGGCGGCTGCGGTCGCGGCGCTCGAGGCCGGCGGCAGCCAGGCGGCCGAGGTACTCATCGACCACCACGCGGTAAATCGAAGCGACCCTGGCGCGGCCACTTGCTACCTGCCCAGGCTCCGTGCCACCGCCCGCGATCACGATCAGCGGCTCCAGCATCTCGGTAGCGCCGGCTATACCCGCAAAGCAATGCTCCACCGAGTCGAGGTACTCGTTGAGAACTTCCTGCCGACCTTCGCGATGGGCAAGATGGTAGGCGAGATTGCCCATACCGTAGGCCACCAGGCGCGCGGCGTCCTGCTCGCAGCGCCGGAACAAGTGTGCGTCGATGGTCGACGCCGTGGCGGCGACACGGTAAACGCCGAGCAGCAGGCTGCCGACCAGCAGGTTGATACCGATCGAGCCTTCGATGTAATTGTCGGCCATGAGCAGCTCCTTCAAGGCCTGCTGCACGTTAGCGCTCGCGCGCTTGAGCCCACCCGAGCTGAGCGCGCGCTTGCGAAAGACCTCCACCGCGCGGGCCTGGTCCATCATCTGCGCACAGAGCAGGCTTTTGAGCTCGAGGAACTCCTGGTTGACCAGGTAGACCCAACGCGAAGGAAACTCCATGACCACCAGCGACACTTCGCTCAACGTGGTGCACAGCTGGCACATCGAGGCGGTCACCGCCGGATCGAAGTCGGTGGCCGCCAGCGCCTTCCAGTCGATGTCTACCGCGGGAGCCCAGCGGCGAGACTTTGATTCCTCGTATAGCTCGCCGATGTTATCTGCCCAGATGTCCGACTTGCGGTTCTCGGTATAGCCCATGTCGGGTAGCCCCGGCACCAGCACGGAGCCGCGCGCTGCCATGGAGTAGTTGTGGCGAACGAACTCGGGCAGCAGGTCCCAGGAATAGGCGCCCTTACTGCAGTCCTCGTAGGTCAATCCGCGCCTCGGGTCCGACGGTGTACAGCGCACCCGGTCGGTCTCGATCTCGTACCAGTCGAGTATCAGCTTGCCCTCTCCGAACTCCGTGCCGCGCTTGATAGCCTCGGGGTCGTCAAAGTACTGGCGGTCGGCAAAGTAGGCCACTTCAGATAGCCCCCTGCGCGGCGAGCCCCTGCTTGGTCAACTCGTATACTTCGTGCAGGCGACTGCGTTCCCTGCGGTCGGTGAGCCCGCACTTGTCGAGCCTCTCGAAGTATTCCTCGGTCTGCCTCATCTGGAACATGCCGGTTATGACCATGCCCTTGTCAATGTTCTCCTTCTTCAGCCCCTTGCCCGAGAGGATGACGAAAGGCTCAAAAACCTCGTTGGCAAAGATCGATCCGAAGAGAAAATTCTCGGCCTCCTCGAGATGGGCGTGCAAGGTTTCGCGGCACTCGGGGTTGTGTTTCATGAGCCACTTCAGGTGTTGCATGCCGTAGCCCACGTGGCGAGCCTCGTCCTGCATCACCAGGCGAAACATCTTCTTGTCGGCGTCGGTGGGACTGATGTACTCGCTGAAGCGAAACAGGGTAAGCACGTTACCCTCGGCCTGCAGGTGCAGGGTGACCGATGCCTCCGAGAAGGTCTCGGCGTCGCGCAGAAACTTGAGGTTGTATTCGTTCTGTACGCTGGCGCGCATCAGCCCGTAGCCGGTAGACAACGCGCGCTTGCGAAAGATCTCGGCGTGGCGCGCCTCGTCCATGGCCTGCAAGGCGATGAAGTTCTTCACCTCGATGAAGTCGGCGTTGACCTGGCCCATCCACTTGGCAGGCACATCGGTTGCGATCATCTCCACCTCGGTGAGAAAGGTGAGCAGCTGGGCGTAGGCCTTGCCTATTTCCTCGGGAAGCTCGGCCTCCTGCAGTTCGGCCCAGGGAATGTCCGTGGTGGCGTCCCACTGCCGACTCATGGCTTCCTCTACGTAGCCCTCCACGTTGTATGCCCACACGTCCGAGCTGCGATTGACGCCTGCCTGCATGTCGGGAACCCCGTCGGGAATCTCGGCGCCGCGCGGTGCGTAGCAGCGATTTTCGCGCACGACGTCGGGGAGCTCGGAGAAACCGTAGCCGTCGACGTCCAGGTCGCGAAACGTGAGCCCGCGTCGCTCGTTGGCCGACGTGCAATGGACTTCCTTGGTGGCCGCATCCATCCAGGACAGGTCGAGCTCACCCGTGCGCATGCTGTAGAGGTACTTGTCGACAAACTCGTTGTCGTCGAGAAAATGACTGGTGGCGAGATAGCTCATGATGCGTACTCGATCTCCAGGCCGGCAGCCAGGTCGAAGTACTCCTGTATGCTCTCCGAAAACCTGAACAGCTTGTCGTGTCGCTCGGGGTCGTCGTAGATCACTTTCATGCCCTCTCCAAAATGCGTGAGCGTGTTGATTCCGTGGTCGGTGTCGGCGCCACCGTTGGACTGGATGTTGCGCAGCATGTCCTGCCACTGGGCGATGTCGGCCTCGAGCACGAAGTCGGGATCCTCACCTTCAAGGTTGTCTATCTCGCGCGCGCCCATGCACTCGTAGACCTCGAAGTTGAGCAGGTAGTTGCGGCGCTGCTCGCCCGGTCCCACGACCGTGACACCAAAGGTCGTGTCAAAGTAACCCAGCTTGGTGAAACGGTCCTGCTCCTGGGCCATGCGAGCGTTGAGCGCCTCGAAAAAACTGGCGGACGGAAAATCTACTTTCATCGTGGGCTCCTACGGCCCACGAAGAATATCCACCACCCTACCCCATGCAAGAGGACCGGGTAGCTGGCCGCACACCGGGCCTGCAACCTTTTCGCCGCTTCTACTCAGTTGATGTAGCCGAGGGAGCGAAGGTGACGCAGTACGTCGTCGCGGGCGGGGTCGTTCTCGTCGGGGTCAGTATCGCCCGGGGCAGTATCGCCCGGGGCAGTAGCTTCGCCGCGTTTCCAGGTGGCCACGCTGCCCGCCTCGCGGGCCACGGCCGGGCCGGCCTCGAACAAGTCATCTATCACCCGGCCCACCATGTCGCGGCCCACGGGCATGCCCATCCAGGCCAGCACCGTGGGCGCTATGTCTTTCACGGTGGCCCCCTCAACTTTGCAGCCACGTTTTACGCCCGGGCCCGCCGCCACGATTATTCCCGTGTCGCGATGGGCACCCGAAAGATGCATATAGTCTGGCTTGGTGATGGCAAACTCACCCACCGCGGGGCCGGCGCCGTGGTCGGAAAGCAGCAGCAAGGCGCTGTCGGGAGGCAAGCGGTCTACAAACAACCCTAGCTCTTCGTCCACCCAGCGCCAGTAGTTTTCGATGGTTCCCCCGAAGTCGCGAACCTGCTCCTCGGTCACACCCTCAAAAAACTCGGGCTGCATGAATTTCCAGAAACCGTGTTGGACATCGTCGGTACCGCGCAGGTAGAGCAACAGCAGCTCGGGCGGAGCCCCGTCGTCGAGCAGGCGGTGGGCGGCGTCGAGATAAAAACGATCGCGGGTCCACGCGCGCACAAAACGATCAAAAACCAGGAAGTTAATGCGATCATCGGGGGGGGCGTCCGTCGCGCGACCGGCGGCGATGCGACCGGGATCGTAGTCGGCCGTGAGGAAGCGCGGCATGGCCTCGGTGACCTTGCCGGGCCCCGGCGGCTTGAGGTCGCTCAGGTACCCCGCTGGAAAAGTACGCCCCTCTACCCCCGGACCGTAGTGCGCGCGATCGCTCACTATGCGACCGTTCAGGGGTTCGGCTGGCCAGCTCACGAACCAACCGATGACCGCAACGTCGACCCCCGATCGCGAGGCCATGTTCCATAGCGCGGGCGCGGTACGCATGCCGCTGTCAACCGGCCGCGGAGAATCGCCCCCGCCCGTCCTTAGAAAAAAGGTGATGCCGTGATCTTCGGGGTCCAGGCCAGTGGCCACCGTGGTCCAGATCACGGGCGACACGCTCGGTTTCATCGAGCCCAGGGGCGCGCGACAGCCGCGTTCCGCGATGGCGGCCAGGTTGGGCAGCTTGCCCTCGCGTATCCAAGGATCCAGCAGGTCCCAGGTGCCACCGTCCAGCCCGATCACGGCCAGGGTCGCAG